>JBEEPA010000276.1:0-2625 GCA_041191385.1 Bacteroidota bacterium
ACGGAAGAACTTTTGCTTGGACAAGAAATGGTAGCCCTGTTAATGGTTCATCTCCAACTTTAAGTGTAAATCAACAAGGAACTTATAAAGTTGTTATCACTCAAAGTGGTTGTTCTCGTGAAGATGAAATCTTAATTGTTTCTGGTTCTTCTGTAACTGCAACTGGTGCTAGTGGATGTAATAATCAAAACTTAACTTTATCAGTAAATAATCCTGATAATACTAAATCTTATAAATGGTTTAATGCAGCAGACGGCGGTACACAATTAGGTACTGGTGCAACTTATTCTGCAATTTTCCCAACTAATACAACAGTTTATGTTGAGGAAGGTTCAAGTGGAGTTGTAACTTATAACTCAGATTACAGTGTGGTTGCTGCAAACTATGCGTTTGACAATGGTAAAAGAGCCGATTTCATAGAGGTTTTCCAAGATTTAACTATCAAATCCGTGAGGGTTTTCTCTGAAGGCCCAGTTTCTACTTCATTTAAAATTAGAGTTTTAAATGCTTCAAATAATACTTTAGTCAAAGAAACAGAAAGTATTACAATACCAGCAGATCCAACTAAACAATCTTGGGAATATACGTTGAGAGATGTAACATTAGATTTTACCTTAACACCTGGTAAATATTTTGTAACTGTAGCATTAACTTCTGGACGAATGGCTATTAAGTATACCCAAAAAAATGGAACTGTAGAACCAGGAGTTTATACAATAGGGGAGCATATGCATACTGATTTTGGTAATGGATTTCTAGAGTCAGAAAAAACTGAGCCTAGTTATAAACATGCTGGAATGCTTTATAGATATGTTATCGAAACTGGTGCTAATGCATCATGTGGAAGAACTGCAGTAACTGCAAATGTAGTGGTTTGTGGTCCTCCTGCTGTAACAATTAATGCTCCTTTAAGCTCTGTTACAACTTATGAGGCTAATCAACCTATTAATTTCTCTGCTACAGTAACAGATGAAGGTTCAATTAGTTCTGTTGTTTTTGAAGTTTTAAAAGGTAATAATGTTGTTGCTACTTTAACAACAAATGTGTCTGCCGGTACTTATACTTCTACTTGGACTCCAACAGTTTCTGGTGCTGATTATAAATTTAGAGTAACTGCAAAAGATAATAGCAACGAAACTACAGTTAAAACCGAAAACTTTACAGTTAAAAGTCCAGTTGGATTCCGTAATTTAACTTCTAATGAGGTTAAATTATTCCCTATTCCTTTTACTAACGAGTTACAAGTTTTAGCTGAAGGTATTAATAACTTCGAAGTGTATATTTACACAACAACTGGTCAGTTAGTAGAAGCAATTAATGTTTCTGGTCAAGACAATGCTTTTGTTGGTCAATCATTAAAATCAGGTGTTTACGTGGTTAGAGTGATTTCAACTGAAGGAGTTTATGTGTCTCAAGTAATTAAAAATTAATTAGAATACCCTTATTAACTCTGTAAATAGGGAGCCTGCGGGCTCCCTATTTTATTTTATATTCACAAATACTTGTTTTACAGTTAACATTCTGCTTATACTTTTGTTTCTTATTTTATAAATATGCGTACTACTCAATTTAAATTTTCTCAAAAATCTGATAGTGATTTTCATAAGGTTTTGAAACAAAGGATTAACGATTTTTTTAAACAGCAAAAATTATCCAAATATGGTGGCTTTGCAATGTTATTTAAAGCTGCGGTTATGTTGGGTTTGTATTTTGTACCTTTTGTATTGTTTTTGGTTTTTGATTTTCATATTGTTCTTCAATTATTTTTGTGGTTCATTATGGGGATTGGTATGGCAGGAATAGGTTTGTCTGTAATGCATGATGCCAATCATGGCGCTTTTTCAAATATCCCAATTTTAAATAAATTGGCTGGCTTAACGGCTAATATTATTGGAGGGCATGCAAAATTATGGAAATTACAGCATAATGTTTTACACCATACATTTACAAATGTTATTGATGCGGATGATGATATTTCAACTTCTTCAATTTTACGTTTTTCGCCTAATCACCCCTATAAAAAAATACATAAATATCAACATTATTTTGCTTTCTTTTTGTATACTTTAATGACTTTTAGTTGGAGTATTTGGGCTGATTATACGCAGGCTATTCGATTTAATAAAAGAGGGTTATTTAAGCAAGAAACATTTAAAAAAGAAATGTTCAACATTGTTTTATGGAAAATGATATATTTTACCTATTTAATTATTATACCAATTTTTATTTTTAATAAATCTTGGTGGTTGGTTTTATTGGGTTTTTTAATAATGAGTATGGTTTGTGGATGGATTTTAAGTACAATTTTTCAATTGGCTCATGTGATGCCAAATTGTGATTTCCCCGTTTCTGATGAAAATGGTGTTATAAATAACAATTGGGCTATTCATCAATTGCATACAACTTGTAATTTCTCTCAAAAAAGTAAAATTTTTTCGTGGTATATTGGGGGTTTGAATTATCAAATCGAACATCATTTATTTTCAAATATTTGTCATGTTCATTATCCTAAAATTGCAAAAATTGTAAAACAAACTGCTCAGGAATTTAATTTACCTTATTATGATAATGGAAATTTTTTTAAAGCAATTCACCAACATTATAAAATGTTGAAATTTTTAGGAA
>JBEEPA010000277.1:0-4248 GCA_041191385.1 Bacteroidota bacterium
CGTGATACAGAATGTCCATTTGTTCTTTGATAATCCATCTGTCAAAGATAGCATTTTTACAAGCTGAAAGCAAAATGCACTAAAGTGCATAGTTTTAACTATTTTTGAGACCAATAAAAAAATTATTATAAGCCTAGGATTGATCATTGGCTTATTCACGTTCTTAAATATTTTTCAGAGTTATCAAACTAACAAAGGACTTATTCATCCGTCCAGAACCACCAAAGAAAGTTATTGGGCGCATTTTTTAAGTTTAAATTTTAATCCTAATTTCGATAATTTATTGCTTTTAGATAAGGGGAAAATTCCTTCTGAAGAACTACAAAACAGTGCAAATAACTACAAAGCTACTTCTACTCCAATGATTAATTTTGATTCGCAAAAATGGGTGTACACCAAAAATGTTGAAGAAAATATGGTGTACGAAATTATATCCGATCAAGAATACTCCTCGGTTGTACAAATTCCTTTCGGAGAATTAAGTAACACAGATGAAGCAATATGTAAAGTAAGTGCAGAAGTGTTAACCAACCAACCTATTAACCAAAACAACAAACCTATTTTGGTTACAAAAATGATTCATAAAAAGAAAGCCTACTCGGATAAATATATGGAAATACAACCCGAAATACTACACACCGAAAATACTTGGCAAAAAGTAGAAATGCTTAACTTTATTCCTACAGTTAGAAATCCTAAAGATAAGTTTGAGTTTTTTGTTTGGAAAAGAGGAAATGAAGTTTTAAAAATCAGAAACGTTCAGATTACAATATACACCAAAACAAAACCCTTAAACTAAAACCTAACAAATTTTAATTTTGAGTTTTAAAGAATACAAAAAATGAGCTAATTTGTATTTTAAAGAATACAAAAAAAATGGATAAACTCCCTTTTTGCGAAAGAACCTTTTGTAATTTCAGCTTTGAGTGCGAGTAATCGGTATTGAGAAAGAAAACGGAGAATGATGAGGTTTAACCACAGGCGCTAATGCGCGCACTGGAAGCTAAAGCTTCACACAGTTTACGTCCTAGGTTTAAAAATTTACAGGTAGACGTAACTGTGTGAGTTGAAAACTCCTGTGTGAATTCGATACAATTCCTGTGTATGATAAAATTCACTTGTGGTATTTGTATTTTTTAAACCAAAGTAAGTAAATTTTTATGCCATGAGTTTTTTAACTCTACCCGCCAATTTTGTTCGAAATCTTGTTTGTTTTGAACCAAATTATTAAACACAATTGTGTTTTCGTTTACTTTATTTTGTGCAATTGCATCCTGAAACTCAAACATTTTTAACAACTTAATTTGGTTGTTTTCCTCGTACGAAATTGTTAATCTATCCAATAAATCCACTCCAAAAGTTTCATTAATTTTTTTAATTACAGCTACCGAGCTATCGATAGAACAACCTGATGCCATTCCGTAATTTTCGTCCACCATTAAAACAATAAACAAATTTGACAACAAAGTATAAGTTGCTTTTAATGGTTTGCTATGCGCCGCCCAAGATTGTGTAAAATTGGATAAAATGGAATGTAATTGACCCACCTCATCGTTGGTAAAAAAACGATTGCTTTGATATACCCAAACCCTTGAGTTTGGTGCGAAATTTTGATCTAAAACTGTGTTCATATCTTCCAATTATAATTCGGATGCTTGCGCCACCAACTCGGCTAAGTCCATTACTTTTATTTGTTTATCCTTATTTTTTAACTTCACACCATCTGTTAACATTGTATTACAAAACGGACAACCCGTTGCAATTACTTCTGGATTTAACTCAACAGCCTCTTCTGTTCTTTCGATATTAATTTCTTTATCCCCTTTTTCGGCTTCCTTAAACATTTGTGCACCACCCGCGCCACAGCACAAACCATTAGTTTTACATCGTTTCATCTCAACTAACTCCGCATCCAACTTCGCAATTAAAGAACGTGGCGCCTCGTACTCACCATTCGCTCTTCCCAAATAACAAGGGTCATGAAAAGTGATTTTTTTTCCTTTATATGTTCCACCCTCAATTTTTAATTTACCCTTATTAATTAACTCTTGGATAAATTGAGTATGATGTTGCACTTTGTAATGTCCTCCTAAATCAGGATATTCATTTTTTAAGGTGTTAAAACAATGCGGACAAGTGGTAACAATATTTTTAATACCATAAGCATTTAAAACTTGAATATTCATTGTTGCCTGCATTTGGTACAAAAACTCGTTTCCTGCCCTTTTTGCAGGATCGCCCGTACAAGTTTCCTCTTGTCCTAAAATAGCAAAATTAATACCCACATGGTTTAAAATTTTAACCATTGCTTTAGTAATTTTTTTCGCTCTATCATCAAAACTTCCTGCACATCCTACCCAAAACAAAACTTCAGGCGTTTCATTATTCGCCATCATTTCTGCCATCGTTTTAACCTTTAATGTTGCCATAACTAGTGTGTATTAAAAATTATAACTCTTCTATCCATTTTGCCCTATCCGCCGCAGGAAAAGCCCATGGTGCTCCATTGTTTTCCACATTTCCAAACATTCCGTTTAACTCCTGTGGAGCTTGCGATTGTTCCATTACCAAATATCTTCGTAAATCTACAATTACACTTAAAGGATCGTTATTCACCGGACAAGCCTCTGTACAAGCATTACAAGTAGTACAAGCCCATAATTCTTCTGGTGTAATATAGTTAAATAAGGATTTTCCGTCGTTGGTATCTTTAGCATTTTTATCGATAAACGCACCCAACTCTTCTGCTCTATCCCTCACATCCATCATGATTTTACGAGGCGACAACAATTTACCCGTTTGGTTTGCCGGGCAAACAGAGGAACATCTACCACACTCGGTACATGTATAGGCCTGCATGATATTTACCCAAGGTAAATCGCTAACATCCTTCGCTCCAAACGTTTCAACTGGAGCATCACTTGCTGGTGCCGCGTAAGGATCAGCATTAGGATCCATCATTAAACGCACTTGCTCCTTTACCGATTCCAAATTATTGAATTTCCCTTTAGGCTGGATGTTAGAATAATACACATTTGGAAAAGCCAAAAAGATATGGAAATGTTTGGAAAAAGGTAAATAACACAAAAACAATAAAATACCTACAATATGAAACCACCATGCAAAGCGCTCGATAAAAATTAATGTAGAAACTTCATTGGATAAAAAAGATACTAAAAAGGAACTTATTGGAAAAGAACCTGCTGCGATATAATAATCGTGCTGCAATAGTTGTAATTTATAATCAGCAGCATTCATGAATAAAAAAGCCGACATCAACAATATCTCCACAACCAAAATAATGTTGGCATCACTTTTTGGCCAAGCTGTCATTTCTTTACCAAAAAACCTTTTAATTTTTATAATATTTCTACGAATTAAAAACACCACACAAGCCAATAAAACCCCAAAAGCCAACACCTCAAAAAAACCAATCATAAAATTATAAAAGCCCCCTAAAAAGCTTAAAAACCTGTGCGTTCCAAAAATTCCATCCACCACAATTTCAACTACTTCAATATTAATTAGCACAAAACCCACATAAATTAAAATGTGTAAAAAACCAGCAATAGGCCTTTTAGTCATTTTACCCTGCCCAATAGCTACCCTAAAAAGCTCGCGCCATCTTAATTTAGTATCCCCCTCGAAATTAACCGATTTTCCTAAAAAAATATTTCTTCGGATTTTGCTAACTTTAAAAGCAAAAAACGCCGAAGAAGCAATTAGAATGAGTAAAAAAACAATTGCCGACATAATAAAAGGGTTTTAATTTAATTTTTGCGAATAGAATCTAATTTATGCTTAAACTCTTTTCGGATTAAAGTTTGAATTAAAGGATCGCTTAATTTTTTTATTTCGGCAGTATCCCTTTTAATTTCATTCTTTTTATTCCCCCCACCAAATACGGAGAAGCGAACAAAACGTTTCGGATTAGTTCGAACATCCATTAATAAATAATCTAAATCTTTCACAGCATGTGTTAAATCGTTGTACAATTGTTCATCGTTTACCAACAATCCTAAACTACCCTCTCCACGCTCAATTTTTTCCATAATTTTTTCTGTTTTAATCATTACGGCATTTATGGACAATAAAGTACTTTTGATATTCGCCTGCTTTAAGGAATCAGTGATATTCGCTAAATTATCAATAATATCTCCCATAGCGCCCGATTTATTTTTTAAATTTTCGCTTAAAACACTAAAATTAGCAATAATATCCTGAATACGAGAACGTTGCAGATTACTT
>JBEEPA010000278.1:0-8771 GCA_041191385.1 Bacteroidota bacterium
TTAAACATTTCTAGGATAAATGCACGAATGGCATACGGATGTTTACGAATACCCCATGCGTGTTGTAAATACAATTGTTCGATATCCAAAACCAATGTTTTAAAACCTTTGTCATTGCGATATTGTGCATATTGTTGCGCAGCATTAAGTAGTTTAGTATGAGTAATAATGATGTAATTGGGCTCATTAATTTGTTGTGCCAGTTCGTTATAATTTACAAAACGAGTTGAATTTCCTCCAACTGGAGTAATTGAACTAACATTTTGTATCATAAAATCCGATGTGATTAAACATCTTCGTTCCCCATTGTTGAAATTTGGAATTAAAGCCCTGTATGTTCCTGCTATAGGCTGTACTACAATTCGTTTAGCAGCATCTAAATCATATATTCGAACAGTTGAATTGTTTGGGTTGAAATTTTCGATTACTACAAAATCCTTAGCTGAATTATTGGCAGGAATTTGAAACCACATTTCGCTTTGATTTCCAAAATTAAATGTTCGTGGATAAGTAATTTTTGTGAAAGAAACAGCGGTTATATCCTCACGATTAGTATTTTCTAACAGATTGATGTACGAAACAATAGTGTTGTTTTTTAATAAATTAGGTGAAAAACTTTTTTTTATTTCCACCCCACCATAACGGTTAAAAGTAGTGTCATTTATTAAATTATTTTCGATTTGTAAACGAGTTTTATGCATATTTCTACTTCTTCCATAAATTCTTGTTTCTAAAGTTGCATCTGGACCGTTTGCATAAACAAAAGGTGTATTTAAAGTGTAATTTCTGGTTTGTTTGTAGTTTATATTCCCTCCTAAATAACCTTCACCAGATGAATATTCGGGTACACTCCAGCCAAATGTTGTTAAAACACCACCACTAAATTGGTCTTTATGCACCATATTTACTTCATATATACAATAATTTAAGGGTGTATAGTTTGTGAAATTCACATCTGTTTCCACCTCCATTCGTTTATTATTGGTACTGTTATTCCAAGTTAAAAAACAATTGATAGTATCCGAAAACATTGATATATATGGATTTCCTTGATCAATAGAATTAGAAAACAATTTTGTGTCTAAATCTGCATTTAAATTATCCACAATAAATTCTATATAATCTGAAGAATTAAAAACGCCATCATTTTCGCCCTGAATATAAATTGGCAATTCTTTTCCTTTGATAAAAATTTGAACATTTAATGGGTTTATTGCTGTAACATTTATACCTGCACTTACCAATTGTGTATAACTAATGCGGTAAACACCTTTTTTGAAAATGGGAATTTTATAATAGCTTTGGCTATAGTTTATCCAAGAATTTTCCTGTGCATGTATTGAGGAAAAAACTACAATAAGAAAAAGTAAAGATGTAAATTTTAACTTTATCATTGTCGTTTATTTATACCAATTCGTAACGAAAACACATGAGAGTATAATGCAGCCGATTGATTGGCTATATCCGTTAAAGCATAATCTATAGCCACTTTTTTTAATCTAAATCCTAAACCTATATTAGGCTGAAAAGTAGTTTGTTGTTTGCGACTAATAAATTGTTCTTGTTGAATATTTTGAATACCCATTCGTAAAAAAATCAATTTACGATAATTTGCCTGAACACCAAAACGAATATCGGCACTTGCAAAATCAGATTTTAACAAAACGTTCCTTTTTCCGTCAAAAGTTATATCTAAATTTATTTCTGGAGCAACAGCAAAATCTTCATCAATTTTATAATTATAACTGCTTCCTAAAATTAATCTTGGAACAGCTGTTTCAACAGAGTTTGATGGAATTTCATTACCTGTACGTAAAAAAACTTCTTCTAAATCTTCGGTATTAAATCTCCAGGCACTAAAGGTTCCAATTGCATCACGCATAACTGCTGCAAAACGCCAATTGTTTTTTATATATGTTCCCGAAAAATCAAAACCAAATCCGTAAGCATTCGCAAAACTTCCAACTCTTCTATACAACAACTTTGTGTTTCCACCTAAACTTAGTCCTTCAATTTTAGTTTTACGTGCATAGGAAATTAAAATTGCATTATCGGTTGATGAAAAAGTTGAAATTCTGTCAAAATTAAAATTTCCATTAGCATCTACTAAATCTAATGTGTTAGGTATATCATCCACTCCAAAACGCATAAAAGTAACGCCCATAGCAGTTTTATCATCAATTTTAAAACCAGCACTACCGTAATCATATG
Organism: Bacteroidota bacterium; assembly: GCA_041191385.1. Lineage (GTDB taxonomy): Bacteria > Bacteroidota > Bacteroidia > Flavobacteriales_C > JBEEPA01. Next base: position 2,212 of record JBEEPA010000278.1, read on the forward strand.
CAGCTAAACCGGCAAAATATTCGCTATGCATTAAGCCTACTTCGAGATTGTTTTCCAAATAAACCAATTGAGAGGGATTCCAATACCCAGCAGTAACATCTTGAACTCCAGCAATGTGTGCGTTACCTTTACCAAAAGCTTCTGCTCCAACGCCAATATTTAAAAATTCGTTCACATACTTTACCTGTGCTTTAGCAACAGAGAAAGTATGTAAAATAACTAATATGATGATTAACTTTTTCAAAATATAAATTTCAGTATTAAATCAAATTAAATTACCAAAAAACGAAAATACAAATAAATTATTGTTTAAACATTATTTGCATTTTTTTTTAGCTATATGGTATTTAAATCAAAAGGATGTTGATGTTGAGGTAATTTTGCAAAAGGATGATATTCGCCTTGTAAACCAATGGGTTGTAGGTTTCGGATTTCGTGTACAATTTTAATCGCATTTAAAGCTTCGCTAATTCTAAATCCATTTCCTGCTAAAACATCCTGATAACTTTTGGTGTGTAAATCGGTAAAGCCATCGCTGAATTCAATTTCCTCGCCTTCTAAAGTCATACTTCTATAAGTAGTTTTGCCTTTTTCTTTTACAGATGTGGGTAAAGTATCCGCATTGATACTTAAAAACCAACGTACTCTGGCCTTAGTAAATTCTAAATATCCAGCAGCTCTGTCGTGTGTATGAACATGTACTACGTTTTGTTTTAAATCACCAAAAATCCAACCCAACATATCAAAAAAGTGAACGCCAATATTGGTAGCAATTCCACCAGATTTTTGTACATCCCCTTTCCAGCTGGTATAATACCATTTTCCACGAGAGGTAATGTAAGTTAAATCAAAATCAAAAATTTTATCTTTTGGGGCATTATCTACCTTATTTTTTAATGCAATAATGCTATCATGTAAACGCAATTGTAAAATATTGTATACATGTTTGCCAGTTTCTTTTTCCAAATCCATTAGCCCTTCAACATTCCAAGGGTTTAACACCAAAGGTTTTTCGCAAATCACATCCGCACCATTTTTTAAACCAAACCGAATATGTGAATCGTGAAGATAATTGGGCGAACAAATAGCTACATAATCCAAAGGATTACCGTTTCGTTTTAATTTATCTATATGGCGATCAAAGCGTTCAAATTGAGTAAAAAAATCAGCATTTGGAAAAAAGCTATCCATAATTCCCACACTATCAAATGGGTCGTATGCAGCCAACAAAGTATTTTGCGTTTCTTTTATAGCCTTTAAATGTCGGGGAGCGATATAACCAGAAGCTCCAATCAATGCAAAATTTTTCAATTACAACAATTTAAGTTTTAGTAAGCAACAGTTTTAAGTTTTAAACCAGTATTTTCTTCTAAGCCAAAAATAATATTCATATTTTGTACTGCTTGTCCGCTGGCGCCTTTCAACAAATTATCAATTGCACTTTGGATATAAATTTGTCCGTTGTGTAATTCGATTTGCAACAAACATTTATTAGTATTTACAACTTGTTTTAAATCTAAATCTTTATCTATAAAATGTACAAAAGGATGATTTTTATAGAAATCGTTAAAGATTTTTTTAGCTTCCTCTAAAGTTCCTGAAAAAGGTGTGTACACACTTGCTAAAATGCCGCGTGTAAAATTTCCTCTCCAAGGAATAAAATGAATAGGTTGATTAAATCCGGTTTGTAAAAAAGCTAAAGTTGCAGAAATTTCGGATAAATGTTGATGATTAAATTGTTTATACACACTTATATTTCCATTTCTCCAGCTAAAATGTGAGCTATCTGTTGGAGTTCTACCTGCACCTGTACTTCCTGTTATTGCAGATACATGTACAGCATCTTTAATTAAATTATAAGCAGCTAAAGGTAATAAAGCCAATTGAATTGCAGTTGCAAAACAACCAGGATTTGCAATTTTAGTAGCGTTTACAATTTTATCTTTTTGGAATTCGGGTAAACCATAAACAAAACCTTCGTTATCGGCTTGTAAGTTTTTAATTGAATGACGAAAATCGTTGCTTAAATCTATAATTTTAGTATTGGAACTAATGGAATGTTCTTTTAAAAATGTTTTAGAAGTACCGTGTGGCAAGCATAAAAACAATACATCTACTTCTTTTAATTCTCCCGAAAAAACCAAATCACACTCACCAATTAAATCTTGATGAACTTTATATATGGGGTTTCCAGCGTTACTTGTACTATATATATAGGTGATTTCTACATTTGGATGATTTATTAAAATACGAATCAATTCGCCTCCGGTATAACCAGCACCTCCAGCAATTCCAGCTTTTATTTTTGCCATTTTACATAATTTTAAGCCACAAATATATAAAAAATCACTTAGTTCTTAAGTGTTGTATATCTTGAGTAGCATTAAAATTTAGTTCATAGGTTTATAAAATAATTAAAATGTTTTTGTGAATAAAAAAAAATAGTATCTTTGTCGTCCGTTTTTAAATGCGGGTATTATTAATTTTTAAAATTTTATTATGAATCAGTACGAAACTATTTTTGTAATGACGCCAGTTCTTTCCGACGATCAGTTGAAAGAAACGGTTAAAGATTACAAAACCTTTTTACAAGAAAAAGGTGCCGTAATAGTGAATGAAGACAATTGGGGCTTGAAAAAATTGGCTTACCCAATTAAGAAAAAGTCTACCGGATTTTACTATTTGTTTGAGTTTAAAGCAGAAGGTTCTGTTATTGCAGAATTGGAAATTGCTTACAAAAGAGATGAGCGTTTATTGCGTTTTTTAACTGTTAAGTTAGATAAACATGCAATTGCATTCAACGAAAAATTTAAAAACAAAAAAGTAGAAACAGCTAAATAATTTAATTATGTCAGATTCTGAAGTAAGATATTTAACGCCTCCTTCTATCGAGGTTAAAAAAGATAAATATTGTAGATTTAAAAAATCTAAAATTAAACATGTGGATTATAAAAATCCAGATTTTTTATTAAAGTTTTTAAACGAGCAAGGTAAAATTTTACCACGTCGTATTACAGGAACTTCATTAAAATTTCAAAGAAAAATTTCTCAATCAGTAAAAAGAGCAAGACAATTAAGCTTGTTACCTTACGTAGCTGATAACTTAAAATAATTAAAACTATGGAAGTAATTTTAAAACAAGATATGCAGCCTTTAGGTTTTAAGGATGATATCGTATCAGTAAAGCCAGGTTACGGAAGAAATTATTTGATTCCTCAAGGTTTTGCAGAATTGGCGACGCCTTCTGCTAAAAAAATGCATGCAGAAACGTTAAGACAACGTGCTAAAAAACAAGAAAAATTAAAAGCAGAAGCTATTGCATTGGCTGCTAAATTAACAGATTTATCTGTTGTTGTTAAGGCTAAAGCTGGTGAAAATGGTAAAATTTTTGGTTCGGTTAACAATATTCAAATTGCCGACGAAATTAAAGCTGCTGGTTTTGAAGTGGATAGAAAAGCAATTAAAATTATTGGCGGTAATCCAACTAACTTAGGTAAGTTCGAAGCTGATATTAAATTGTTTAGAGATGTAGATGTAAAAATCTCTTTCGAAGTTCAGGAAGCTTAATAAATTAGTTTTATACTTTAAAAGGCGAGTGTTTTCACTCGCCTTTTTTTTGTTTTATTTAGATAAAGTGACTTTTGGGACATATGCGACTTTTGGGATTAACCGAAATTTGAGGTTATATACAAGCTTTTACACTAGCTAATGTTTAAAAAAATTCGAATAATTAAAATCTCCACTTAAAAAAAATCGAATTCACTTAATTTTAATGAAAAATTTAAGGATTTAATTGAAATTAATTATTTACCTTTGCACGAAATTTTTAGGAATTTTAAAGATTATTATTAGGTTTATTAACAATTTTAGTTTTTAATTGCTTGATAAACAGTAAATAATAGAATTTTAGTAATAAATTATTATCTGATGGTTGTGAATAGAATTTTATCTTTAGTTTTTGCCTTAGTTACCTTATTTAATTTTTCAGCTTCGGCAATTGTAGTAGAGGGGGAAATCGACAATGGTAGTGAAATGAGTGCTTTTATTTTACATCACGTTGTGGATGATCACGAATGGCACTTTTATGGCGAAGGCGAAAAAGCTATTCATTTGGCTTTGCCTATTATTTTAGTAGATAATGGTTTGCAAGTTTTTTCATCGGATAGATTTTCGGTTGTTAAAGTTGATACATTGCATGGTCATCATGGAGAAGCTAGTGTTGAAAAATATGCGCAAACAGAAGATGGAAATTACGCTTTGTTCCATGGTAAAATTTACAAAACTGAAAACGGTGTTTTAAATTTTGATGAGCATGGTCATCCTACTAATACTCGTCCATTAGATTTTTCGATTACAAAAAATGTAGCAGTATTATTTTTAGCTACTATTATCATGATATTAATTTTCTTTAATGTAGGTAAAGCATACAAAACTAGAGGTGTTAACTCGGCTCCTAAAGGTTTACAAAGCTTTATGGAACCGTTAATTTTATTTGTACGCAATGAAGTTGCAATACCCAACATAGGCGAAAAAAAATACGCTAAGTTTATGCCTTATTTGTTAACAGCTTTCTTTTTTATTTGGATTATTAATTTGTTAGGTTTAATTCCATTTTTAGGTGGTGTTAACTTAACAGGTAATATTTCATTTACAGTTGTATTGGCTTTAATAACTTATTTTATCACGCAATTTAGTGGGAATAAAGATTACTGGAAACACGTATTTTTACCGCCTGTACCCGTTGCATTATATCCAATTATGATACCAGTAGAAATTATTGGTACATTAACAAAGCCTTTTGCATTAATGATTCGTTTATTTGCGAACATTACAGCAGGACATATTGTTGTTTTAGCATTTATCGGAATTATATTTTTAAATAAAAGCGCAGGTTGGTCTGCTTTATCCATCCCAATGGGATTGTTTATTAGCGCGTTAGAGTTGTTGGTAGCATTTTTACAGGCGTATATTTTTACAATGTTATCTGCATTGTTCATTGGTACAGCTGTAGAAGAACATGATCATCATGATGATCATCATTAATAAGTATTAATTTTAAATCTATATATTATGTCATTAGGTGCAATTGGTGCTGGATTAGCTGTTATTGGAGCTGGTTTTGGTATTGGTAAAATTGGTAGCTCTGCGATGGAATCAATCGCAAGACAACCAGAAGCTGCAAGTAAAATTCAAACTGCAATGATTATTGCTGCTGCCTTAATCGAGGGTGTAGCATTATTTGGTGTTGTAGTTGCTTTATTACAAGGCTAAAAAAACTAGTTTGGAGCGGTTGGCTCCAAACTTTTTTTTATTTTAAAATGAATTACAAGTAGAAATTAAAATAAATTAAATAGATATGAATTTAATTATCCCTAGTGAAGGTTTGATGTTTTGGACAGCATTGGTCTTTATTGTTTTATTGGTTTTATTAAAAAAGTTTGCTTGGAAACCTATTTTAGGTGCAGTACACACAAGAGAAAATAATATTCAAAAAGCTTTAGATTCTGCTTTAGAAGCAGAATCGAGAATGCAATCATTAGTATCTGAAAACGAAAAATTATTAGCAGCTGCAAGAGACGAAAGAGATTTAATTTTAAAAGAAGCAAAGGCTGCAAAAGAAGAAATTGTTGGTGGTGCAAAAGAACAAGCTAATGCTGAAGCAAGTAAAATTTTGACTGAAGCCAGACAGCAAATTGCCTTAGAAAAAAACAAAGCAATTACAGAAATTAAAAATCAAATTGCAGGTTTGTCTATCGAAATTGCAGAGCGTATTTTAAAATCAGAATTATCCGAGCAATCTAAACAAGATGCTTTGGTAAGCAATGTAGTTAAAGACGTTAATTTGAACTAAGCATTAAATAGCTATTACAAATGAAAATAACTAAAGTTGGTAAAAGATACGCACAATCCTTATTGCAATTAGCAGTTGAAACTGGCGTTTTAGAAGCTGTTAAAGCGGATATAGAAATGTTAAGTTCAACTTGTGCACAATCTAAGGATTTGGTTATTGCTTTAAACAGTCCGGTGATTAAAAGCGACAAAAAATTAAATGTTTTAAAAGCGATTACAAGTGGTAATATATCTGTATTAACAGATAAATTTATTACATTAATTGTTACCAAAGGTAGAGCTGATAAATTAGTAGAAATTTTAAATGCTTTTGATGTACTATATTTTGAGCATAAAAACATTGTTAAAGCACAAATTAAATCGGTTAATGGCGTTAGTGCTGAGGTGAAAAATCAAATTATTTCTTTGGTTAAACAAAATTTACAAAAAGAGGTTGTTTTAGAGGAGGTTTTTGATAAAGAATTAATTGGTGGTTTTGTTTTAACTGTAGGCGATAAACAAGTAAACGCTAGTGTTAAAGAGCAATTAGATAAATTAAAAAAAGGGTTTGATTACAATCCTTACTTAAGTAAATTATAAATTTTCACGTATAAATTATAAACAATGGCAGAGATTAAACCAGCAGAGGTTTCAGCAATCTTAAGACAAGAATTAGCTGGAGTAAAAACCCAAGCAGAATTACAAGAAGTAGGTACTGTATTAGAAGTAGG
>JBEEPA010000279.1:0-11852 GCA_041191385.1 Bacteroidota bacterium
TGAAATATTATAAATAAGCATATGTTAACCCTTAAAACTCGTTTAAATTTTACTGATAAAAAAGATTTTATAAATTATATTTACACAAAAGATAAAACTGTTAACCCTTGCAGCGGTTATTACCCAGCATATTTATCTAACCAAAAGCATGAATTTCATCTTGTTGATCCCAGCCCTTGGCCTTTTGTTGCCGCTATCGGTGCTCTTGTTTTAACTGTGGGTACTGTTTTGTTTATGCACGGCTATAAAGAAGGATTTAATACTCTTAGATTTGGATTTTTAATAATATTATTTGTAATGTTTGTTTGGTGGAGAGATGTTATTCGTGAGGGTACTTATGAAGGCCAACACACGGAAGGCGTAGTTGCTAATTTAAAGTGGGGAATGCTTCTTTTTATCGTATCAGAGATAATGTTTTTTGTTGCATTTTTTTGGGCGTTTTTCCATTCTAGTATAAACCCGAGTCATGTGCTGGGTGGTGTCTGGCCTCCGGCGTACTTAGCGGTTTTAAATCCATGGAAGATTCCTCTATTAAATACTATCATTTTACTATCTTCAGGAGCTACCGTAACTTATGCTCACCACAGTATTGTTTGGGGTTCAAAACCTGACGCTTTGAAAGCATTAATTTTAACAATCTTTCTAGCTCTTATATTTACCGCTCTACAAGCGTTTGAGTATACTAGTGCTTCGTTTTCCATTTCTGACTCTGTATACGGTTCAATTTTTTATATGATTACCGGTTTTCATGGTTTTCACGTATTTGTTGGAACTTGTTTTTTAGCTGTTTGTGCGTTTAGGCTGTATTTAAACCATTTTACTCGCGAACATCATGTAGGTTTTGAATTTGCTGCATGGTATTGGCATTTTGTTGACGTAGTTTGGCTTTTTTTATTTATTACTGTATACTGGTGGGGTTCATAGTACCTTACATTGGTTTTTTAAAAATAAACTATTTTTAAATTAAATTTATGACGTTAGTAAACCTAATTTATTCACCATTAGAACAATTTTACATTATTCCACTTTTTGAAGTTAATTTTAGTACATTTAGTTTTTTTATTACTAACGAAACTGTAATGCTTTTCCTCCTTTTTATTTTTGGTATTTGTCTTTGGAACGCAATGTTAAAACCATCAACAACGTCGTTTTATGTTATTCCTACACGTGCTCAGTTAATATTAAATTTTAGTTATAAAGCTATATTATATCTTGTTTTGTCCAATGTAGGTAAAAAGGAAGGACAAAAATATTTTCCTATTCTTTTCTCTCTTTTTTGGTACATAGTTTTACTAAACGTATTAGGTTTAATTCCTTTTAGTTTTACTTTAACAAGTCATTTAATTGTAACATTTTCATTAAGTTCAATGTTTTTTATTGGTATAAATATTATAGCTTTTAGAAAACATGGATTAAACCTGTTTGGATTTTTTTTTCCACAAGGAATTTCATTTGGCATAGCTTTATTATTAACACCAATTGAATTATTATCTTACTTTTTTAGACCTATTAGTTTATCTATTCGATTATTTGCCAATATGATGGCAGGTCATACATTATTAAAAGTTTTAGCTATTTTTGCTTGGTCAATTGCGCATGCGGCTGGAATTACTGCCATTTTATACGTAATACCTTGTATTATTCTAATTCCATTATTTGCTCTTGAATTTGTTATTGCTATTTTACAAGCTCTTGTGTTCGTTTTACTAGCCACAGTTTACTTAGGCGATGTATTAAATCTTCATTAAAAACAATATGTTACGTTGGACAAAAAATAGACTTTTGGGTATTTTAAATTCGCATATTATTGATTATCCAACTCCAATTAATCTTAACTATTCTTGGAGTTTCGGATCAACAGCAGGGTTTTGTTTAGTTATTCAAATTATTACTGGCATTTTCTTAGCGATGCATTATACTCCACACATTGATTATGCGTTTAATAGTGTAGAGCATATAATGCGCGATGTAAATAATGGGTGGTTAATTCGTTATTTCCATGCTAATGGTGCATCTATGTTTTTTATTGTTGTATACTGCCATATTTCGCGAGGTTTATACTTTGGGTCATATATAAATCCTAGAGGTTCTCTTTGGTGTAGTGGTGTAATTATTTTTTTATTAATGATGGCAACTGCTTTTATGGGTTATGTTTTACCCTGGGGTCAGATGAGTTTTTGGGGTGCGACAGTTATTACTAATTTATTTTCAGCGATTCCATTAGCGGGTACTGCTATTGTAGAATGGCTTTGGGGCGGTTTTTCCGTTGATAATGCTACTTTAAATAGGTTCTTTAGTTTACATTATTTACTTCCATTTTTAATTGTAGGTCTTGTAATTATTCATTTAGCTTTATTACATGAAAATGGGTCAAACAATCCACTTGGTTTTGGTAAAAATATTGATGTAGTATCTTTTTATCCTTATTTTTATGTGAAAGATTTGTTTGCTTTTTTTATACTAATAATAGTATTTTCATTTTTTGTCTTTTTTTTTCCTAATATTTTAGGTCATTCAGATAATTATATACCCGCAAATCCATTGGTTACACCTGCACATATCGTTCCGGAGTGGTACTTCTTACCCTTTTACGCTATTTTACGTTCTATTCCAAATAAATTGGGGGGTGTTTTGGCTATGGTTGGTGCTATTCTAATACTACTGTTACTACCTGCCTTAAATACTAGTCGAATTAGAAGTAGTAAATTTCGGCCGATATTTGCGTTTAGTTACTGGTTTTTTGCTGTTAATTTTTTAATTTTAGGTTGGATTGGACAAAAACCTGTAGAGACACCTTTTATTGAAGTTGGTATGTTTGCAACTTTTGTTTATTTTTTCTTTTTAGTATTCTTATTTCCACTAATTTCAAAAATTGAAGATTTTTTACTTAAATTTTAAGATGTTTTAATTTAAGATATATGATTTTGGTATTAAAATTTACTTATTAACAAATTTTAAAAATCTAAGTGGCGAAATTGGCAAACGCATTAGATTTAGGATCTAACGTCTAAGGATTTAGGGGTTCAAGTCCCCTCTTGGATAAGTCTTAACTTTCTCTTCAATAGCTCAGCGGCAGAGCGATTGGCTGTTAACCAATCTGTCGTGGGTTCAAATCCCACTTGGAGATGCGTCATTTACTCACGTTAGACTTTATGAATATGTATTTTATTGATAGAGGAGTAATACACTAAGTATATAGCTCAGCGGCAGAGCAATGAGCTTTTAACTCAAAGGCCTTGGGTTCAATCCCCAATATACTTATTTTTATATTAATATGTTGGTATTTAGTTAAATTAAAGAGCCTATTTGGCGGAATAGGCAGACGCGGTGGATTTAAAATCCATTTCTCATTAGAGAGTGTTGGTTCAAGTCCAATAGTGGGTATACGTATTTTGATTTAATTTTGGGTATGTGACTGAGTTTGGTTTAAAGTGTTAGTTTTGAAAACTAAAGTATCAGAGATACCGTAGGTTCGAATCCTATCATACCCTAACTTTGGGTTGTGGCCAAGCGGTTAAGGCGCTCGTTTTTGACACGAGTATGCAAAGGTTCAAATCCTTTTAACCCAAAAAGCCTGAGTAGCTCAGTGGTAGAGCAGTGGATTGAAAATCCATTCGTCAGCGGTTCAATCCCGTTTTTAGGCAAAAAAATTAACTTCTACTTTTTAAATTTAACTCTTATTTTATTTAGTAAAATACTGGGTTAATTAAAAACTTTTAAGTTTTTATTCTTTTTTTTTGATAAAAATTATGGCACAATTTGATTTACATACAATATTAAACCAAATATTTGTAACAATAGTTGGATATTATATTTTTCATTTATTCGTTACTAAGTATTTCTTAGTTCAGCTAAAGCGTTCTGATTCTATTTTATATTTTATTAAAAATTATAGACAACCAATTTACGAGTGGTTACGTTTTGATGCGTTTTCATTAGAAAATCCAGAAAAGCAAATTAAAATTGCTCGTTTTTTTACAAATTTTAAAAAATTTTAAAAATTGATAGTATTTATGTTAATAAGTCAGTTGTCAGTTAATCTTTTTATTTTTTTTTTAAGTATTTTAGGAATTTTAAATAATAGAAAAAATTTGTTATATATTTTAATAAATTTAGAATTAATGTTATTGTGTTTAAACTTGAATTTTATAATGTTTTCTCTTTATTTAGATGATATCTATGGTCAAATTTTTTCATTATTTATCTTAACAATTGCCGCGGCAGAATCTGCAGTTGGCTTGGCTATTGCAATTTTATTTTATAGAGCAAACGGATCTACAGATTTGAATCAAGTACCTGTTATTGTTTTTTAAGTAAAATACTTTGGTTTAACGGGAGGGTTGGCGGGGATAAACAAATATCTTAATAAGAGACAGAGAGTTGCAAGTTACGCTTGCGAAGGTGTCGGTTCGAATCCGTCTTTGTTTTTTTTAAGCTAAAAGATATAATATATTTATTCCTGATTAGATAACATATTGGTTATGTATAAGATTGCAAATCTTAAGAAGGGAGTTCGATTCTCCCTCTAATCTCAGTTTTTTAGAAATTTTATATTATTTTTAGATTTCTAAAATGTGATTAAAGGGTGTAGTATAAATTTTATACGATTTAATTACTAAAAAGTAATTTTAGATACAATATTAATTTTTAATATTTATAATTATATCAAAGTATGATACCAATTTATATAAATAATTCACAATATTTTGTAAAAAATTCTGTTTCTATTTTAGAAGCTTGTAAGTTAGCGGGTTTAAATATAAAACGTTTTTGTTATCATGAAATTTTAACGGTTGCTGGAAATTGTCGTATGTGTTTAGTTGAAATTGAAAACAATCGTAAAGTCCAGGCTTCTTGTGTTACTCAAGTTTCTGCTGGTATAGAAATTTATACAGATACTCCATATGTTAAAAAACTAAGAGAAAATGTATTAGAGTCTCTTCTAATAAACCACCCCTTGGACTGCCCTATTTGTGACCAAGGTGGCGAGTGCGATTTACAAGATCAATCAAAAACTGTAGGTAAAATGACGTCGAAATTTGGTTTTTTAAAAAGACAAGTTGAACTCAAAAATTTTGGTCCTTTAATAAAAACGGTTATGACTCGTTGTATACAATGTACCCGTTGCGTTCGTTACACAAATGAAATTTGTGGTAATACGCAGGTTCTTGGTACTCTAGGTAGAGGTGTTTCAAGTGAAATTGGTTTATATTTAAACAAGTTTTTAGATTCTGAAATATCCGGGAATGTATTAGATTTATGCCCAGTAGGTGCGCTAACAGCGAAACCTTACGCTTTTCGTTATCGTCCTTGGGAATTGTCCGCAGAAGAAAGTGTTGATTTACTGGACGGTTTAGGTTCTTCGATTTTATTTAATTGTAAACAAACAGAAATAATTCGGGTTTTACCAAAACAAAATAGTTTATTAAATGATTCTCTTATTTCAGATAAGATACGTTTTTTTTTTGATTCTTTAACTACTAATCGAGTAAAAAAGATTTTTTCCAAAACTAAGAATAATGAGATTTTTTTAAAAGATTTTACCAAAAAAATTTATATTTTTGTTGATGAAATGAGTTCATTAAACCAACAACTTTTTTTAAAAAAATTATCTTTTAGAGATGCTCGTATTTCAGTTGTGAAACTAACTTCTAGTTTATATACAAATTTTCATGTTCATCAATTAAGATTATTAAAAATTTTTTTAGATTCTATACAAAAAACATGTTTAATTATTTCATCAAATTTAAGAATTGAAAATGCGATTATTAATGCTAAAATTCGTATTAAATATAATAATGAAAATATAAATTTTTTTTCAATAGGTCTAAAATCGAATCTAACTTTCCCATTAAATTTAATATCATTAAACGTAAAAGAGGTCTGTAAAATACTCGAAGGAAAACATATCTTTTTATCAACTTTGGTTTTTTCTGAAAAATTATCAATTATTTTAGGTAAATATACTAATATTAGGTTTTCTAACAGTTTAGAGTTTTTTTTAAAAAAAATTAATAGTGATATTAATACCTTAACAATTGAATTATATAATAATTCTGTAGGATCAGAATTAATGCATATAAAACCCGCTTCTTTTAGACATGTTAAAAATAATGGAATAATTTGTTTAGCGTTAGATGATGTTTTAAATACTAGACTATTGTATGCTAAACAGAATAAGCCTCAAGTATCTTTTTGGTTAAATTCTTTTGGGTCTACTATCTCAAAAAAAAGCCATGTTATTGCGCCTTTGGAGTCTTTATATGAAAGTAATGGTTTTTTTATTAATTTAGAAGGGCGAGTTCAATTTGTTAAACAATTAATAAAAACAGAATCTTTCTTTAAATTATTCTTTAATTCAGTATTTCTGAAATTAAACTCAGAATTCTCTTCGAATTATTTTAACTATTTATTGGAATTATCTAATAATGATAAATTATTGGCTCCTCAAAAATTTTTATTAAATTTTTCTAAAATTTTTTTTGAACAAGCTATTACTTTAAATACGGGGGTACTTAAATCTTCAGCGGAAGATTTTTATTGCTTTGATAATATTAGTAAGAATTCAAAAACGCTTGCAACGTGTTCGCAAGTCTCACGACAAACCAACTATAACTTTTAAAAAATATGAGAAAATTTCCAATACTCGCACATATATATGGTTTTGTTTCTATTCATTTTATAGTGTATATGCTTGTATACAGTGCTGATGGCAGATCTATAACTCCTGTCATGATAATATTTTTTGTACTTTTCATAGGCCAATTTGTTTTACACTTTTATCTTCAAGGTGCTCTTTATCGAGTTTTACTAATTGAAAGTGCACCAGATATGATCCACCCGGATCCATTACTTCTTTCAGATTTTGTAACTCAATGTCTTTTAGTAATATCAACCTCTATTCTTAGTTTGTTTTGGACACCTTTAACATCGTATACTGATTTAATGTTTATTATCTGTTTATACACAAGTTTGGGTATACTTCAGTATTCTTTAGAGAAGAAATATAATGAATTATAATATAAAAAACTTTTTGATTTTTTAATTTTTTAACTATAAAATGTATAGTTTGCTTTTAGTATTACCCCTTTTAGGTTTTTTTTCAGGAAGTATATTTGGTCTTTTTTTTGGATATGGTACATGTATTATTACAACTTCTTTATTATTTTTTAGTTTTTTACTTTCTTTACATTTATTTGTAAATGTGGCATTACAAGGATCAGTATATAAATTAGTACTCTTTAATTGGATAAATAATGATTTTTTAATTGTTGATTGGACGCTTTGTTTTGATAGTTTAACTGCTATTATGTTATTAGTAATAACATTTATTTCATTTTTAGTACATTTATATTCAATTGAATATATGGGTCACGACCCTCATCAATCTCGATTTATGTCTTATTTATCACTTTTTACCTTTTTTATGCTTATTTTAGTAACAGGGAATAACTTATTACAAATGTTTGTAGGCTGGGAAGGCGTTGGTCTTGCATCTTATCTTTTAATAAATTTTTGGTTTACACGAATACAAGCAAATAAAGCAGCTATAAAAGCAATGTTGGTAAATAGAATTGGTGATTTTTTTTTATTGTTGGGTATTTTTATAACTGTTTTATTATTTGATACTTTAGATTACGATATTTTATATTCACAAGCAATATTGTGTATTGACAGTATGCTAAATATTGGTTATTCCAATATTTATGCTATTGATTTCATTTGCTTTTGCTTATTTTTAGGTGCTATGGGTAAATCTGCGCAATTAGGTTTACATACGTGGTTACCCGACGCTATGGAGGGGCCGACGCCTGTCTCTGCATTAATTCACGCAGCAACCATGGTGACAGCTGGAGTTTTCTTAATTGCACGATGCTCTTTTTTATTTGAATTATCTCCATTTTCTCAAAATTTTATTATAGTCATAGGATCGTTAACTGCCTTTTTTGCAGCTACTACGGGTATGTTTCAAAATGATGTTAAAAAAGTTATTGCATACTCAACATGTAGTCAGTTAGGTTACATGATTTTTGCCTGCGGATTATCTAGTTATGACGTCGGCATTTTTCATTTATCTAATCATGCTTTTTTTAAAGCTTTATTATTTTTAGCTTCGGGATCCATCATTCATGCAGTATGTGACGAACAGGATATGCGTAACATGGGCGGTTTACAAAAACTTTTACCGTTATCATATAGCTCTGTATTGATCGGTTCTCTAGCTCTTACGGGTTTTCCATTCTTAAGCGGTTTTTTCTCTAAAGATTTAATTTTAGAAATTGCATATTCTAAATTTACTTGGGGTGGACATTTTGCCTATATACTTGGGACATTAGCTGCATTTTGTACAGCCTTTTATTCTTCAAAGTTATTGTATTTTGTTTTTTTAGCAAATTCTAATGGTAATAAAAAGATTATTTTAAATGCTAGGGAAAGCTCGTGGTTTATAAGCATTCCATTAATAATATTAATTTTCTTAAGTATTTTTATAGGTTATTTATCTTTTGAAATTTTTGTAGGATTTGGTACTAATTTTTGGGGGTCTGCTTTATTTATTTTACCACAAAATTATGGAAGTACAGATATAGAGTTTATAGATATTTTATATAAAATTTTACCATTTTTTATTAGCATGTGTGGACTTTTATTAGCATTATTTTTATATTCTCCCATTTTTAATAAAAAATTTCTTCTTTTGAAAAAATCTAAGTTTTTTTTAAATTTTTATATATTTTTGAATAAAAAATGGTTTTTTGATAGAATTTATAATCAATTAATTGGGCAAAATATTTTATATATTGCATATAAATATACCTATGTAATTTTTGATCGTGGTGTCTTAGAAATTTTTGGTCCATTTGGTATAGTATACACTATTAAAAATATTTTTATAAATGTAAAACAATTTCAAAATGGACTCTCATATACTTATCTAAGTTTCATCTTTCTCTATATAATATTCATATTTCTTTGGTTAAATAGTTATCTGATTTCTAGTCTATTAATAATTCTAGCGTTTTTATATATTTTATAAAAAAAAGCGCATTCATATATAAATATGGAGTCTAAAACCGAAAACTGCAAAGTGTTTTATATTTTTTACCGAAAAAATAAGTGTTTTTCCCTATTTATATATGGGGCGAGGGTGTTGTGTGTGTTTTATATATAATATATAAATCGATAAAATTTACGATTTGTTGGAAACAAAAATCTTCTGTTTAAACGAATTTGACCTCGTGAATTGATTAATATTTCATTATTAAAAATTAATTTTGAAAACTTCATAAGTTTTTACCAGCGATAATGAGCATTGGAGCGATTTTTCAATGCCATGGAAATATTAATTGTCTTAAATGATAGTGCTTTCGAATTTTTCAGCGTTAAAGTATTTAATAGTTCACTTTCTAATTTGTTGGAAAATGGAATTTTTTGAGTATTTAATTTTGTTGCTAAAATAGTCCATTTTGCTATTAAAAACAGTCTTCGACTATACGAAACGTAAAAGGGTACCAAAAGTATTCGTTTTCGAAGCTGAATTTTTCGTACTTCAACAAATGTGTTTAATTTTAAAAATAATTTTAATAAAACAATTTTTGGAGAACATTTTAATTTTAAAGATATTTTGAATAAAGCGGAATCTAAAATCAATTGTGCTTTTGATTTGAAACCACATTTAATTAAAAGACCTAAAATCTTTTTGTAAAGATTATTTGAACTTGCTCTAATAATTTTATTATTTTTTTTTAACTCCATATACAGATCGTCTCGTTTTTCGATTCTTAACACCTTTAAAATCAAATTTACCTCGTATTAAATGATATTTTACACCGGGTAAATCTTGTACTCTGCCCCCACGCATAAGAATAGTTGAATGCTGCTGTAAATTATGCCCTTCACCTGGTATATACGCCTCAACTTTTTTTCCAGTAGAAACTTTTACTTTAGCAACTTTTCGACACGCCGAGTTCGGTTTTTTAGGTGTACGAATATATATTTTAATACAAGTACCTCTAACTTGAGGTTTTTGCTTTAATGCCGGAGTCTTATTTTTTTTAATTTTTTGTTTTCTTATTAAGAATATTAATTGATTAATAGTAGACATAATTTTTTTTCAGCTAAAATACAATTAAATTTTTAATTCATTATTCCAAAAGCTAAAGTAGTAATTTTTAGAAATTTTGTAAAGCGCAATTTTTTGGGAACCGAACCAAAAATTCTTGTACCTAAAAGTTTGTTTTTCTGATTTAATATAACAACAGAATTCTCTTTAAAAGAATATTTTTCGTTATAAGAAAGTGTGGGACTTTTAGTACGGATAATTAACGCTTTATAAATTTGACCTTTCTTTACTTTTGATACATCACGTCGCTTAGAACGTAATTTTTTAATCGAAATTAAAATTATATTTCCAATATTTGCATAACGACTTTGGAAACCTTGATAAATACCTATACATTGGGCTTTTCGAGCTCCTGAATTATCTGACACAGTTACAAATGTTCCTATTTGAATCATAACTTCTTTTTTACCACACAGCTTTAGAATAACCAGGTATAATCGCGCATTGTAACATCTCTCGTAAAATAATTCGTGAAATATTATAAGGTCGAAACACGCCACGGTTTCTATTAGTGAGTATACAACGGCGAACAATTTTAGTTTTAAAAAATTTTGAATTTAAATATAATTTATATGATAATAAAAATTTAAAGTTTTTTGAAAGTTTTGCAGTTAAAATTTTTTTTTGAAAAAACGAAAAAATAATTCTTTGTTTTTCTTTAATAAAAAATTTTTTTCGAAAAAGGAGATCATTTTTTTTCTTAGAAAACATATTTATATTTAAACGATACACGCTATTCCCATTCTAAAGCACCAATTTTCCAAGCATAAATAAATCCAGCAAGTAACTCTACAATAAAATCAAGAATACACCAAAAGCTATCATATTGTAAAAAGCTATATGATACACAAAGTGGATAAAAATAAACTGCTTCTAAATCAAAAATAATAAATAAAATAGCAATTAAATAAAAATGTATATCAAAAGTGCTTCGCGCATCACCATACGGATCAAATCCACACTCATACGCTGACAATTTTTCCGAATCAGGATTTGAAATTGATAATCTGTATGATGCCATAAGAATTAAAAATCCTAAAAAAAAACTAAAAAAAAAGAAAATACTAATTTTAAATATTTCAAATGAATATAAAGTCATAAATTTGTTTATGTTAAAATTTTTTATAAATCAAAATACCAAAGTTGATTTTTGATTAATTTATTTAAATTTAAATCTGAAATATTTGAAATAAATTTCTGTGGACACATAAAATTTATTTTAACAACCATTTTTTCTACGCTGGAAATAGAAACATTACCAAAAAGCAACAGTAATTCTTTATTTAAAATAAAATTTCTCGTTAAAAATTCTATTTTAACGGAAAGAAATATAATTTTACTTGTGCTATCAAGCCTCCGTAACGAAATATTTTTTTTAACAATTGAGTTGCTTTCTAATATAAAAAATTTTAATAAATAATCAATTTTAGATTGATCAGAAACATGAGCTGTGTAAAGATTTTTATTATCAAAATAAAAATTTGGTAAAAAAAGAACTAACAAATAATATAATAATAAAAATTGAAATATACCTGTTTCTTCAGTATTTAGACGATTATCGAAGGCTAAATTGTGACCTATAAGTGTAACTGAAGATACACAGGGTAACGAAAAAACATTTAATACATTATATTTTAAAATTAAATCACATTTTTTCTGATAATTATCTTGACTGAAATTCTTAAAACTAGACAATAAAGACGAATTAAGCTGATTTTCTTTATTTAAAATA
>JBEEPA010000280.1:0-8560 GCA_041191385.1 Bacteroidota bacterium
TCCGTCCTGCGGACACCTCACCCGGAAATGGGCAAGGAGCTATAGGTGTGCTACCGCACATTTTTTTATATTGCTACCGCATTTTTTTATAATAGCGAAGCTATTTTTTTGGGAGTGTACGTAACTCCTCGCCCTTTTTGGGGCTGAGGTGGCTGTAAGCCGGAGTGGGGGGTTTTAAATTGTATTTTTACCTAAACAATTCGCTGCCAGTAAATTGAATAGTTTTGCCTACCAATTGAATAGGAGCTTCTAGGTTATTGGTAAACAAACCGCCTGTACCTAAACCTTGTGGCATGGTGTTGTTGGTAATTGCTGCAAATTGTGCAATGGCATTTAATCCCAAATTACTCTCTAACGCAGAGGTTATCCACCATTTAATTTGGTATTGTGCACACAAATCTATCCACTCTTTTGTAGCTACAAATCCGCCCAATAAACTGGGTTTAAAAATTAAATATTTGGGTTGTATGGCACGAATTAATTTTTCCTTTTCGGTGTATTCCTCCACACCAATTAATTCTTCATCTAAGGCTATATTAATCGGACTTTGCGCACATAAATCGTGCATAAATTCCCATTGTTTTGTAGCAATGGGTTGCTCGATAGAGTGTATGTGGTATTTGGATAATTTATCTAATTTATAAAATACTTCATCATTTTTCATGGAGCCATTTGCATCCAATCGCAACTCGATGTCCTTTTCACTAAAATCCTTACGAATAAGTTCCAGTAATTTTAATTCGTTATCAAAATCAATTCCGCCAATTTTTAATTTTACACAGGTAAATCCCTGACTAATTTTGTGAATAATTTGTTGGCGCATACCTTCGTACTCGCCCATCCAAATTAAACCATTAATTTCAATTGACTTTTTACCCAAGGTAAAATCGGATGGAAAATACACATGTGGCTTTTGATTTTTAAGATTTAAAATAGCCATTTCCAATCCCATTTTAATAGAGGGATGATTTTTTAAACCCAATTGTAACCAAAATTTATAGTTTTGTATATCCTCACAAAGGGCTTGTAAAATTTCGGTGTAATTATTTGGATTATCTACACTTAGTCCTAACAACGGACTGCATTCGCCTTGAGCCACAAAAGATGGGTTTTGTGCGTCCCAAATTTGTATGATGTATATTGTTTTTTTTGTTAAAGTATCGCGAGAGGTTTTTGCTGGAATTTTAAATTGAAGATGATACTCAAAAAAATTGGCTTTTAAATTAGCTGATGGTATTTGTAAATCAATTAACATGAGATTAGTTTTTTAAAATATCCACTAACAACAACAACGAAAAAATAAATGCGCTTATTGCCACTTTTTTTAACTCAGGATCAAAATCTTTTTCATTTTTCACTTTTATGATTGTAAATAAATGTATCAACCAAAATACAATTGGAATTAAAAACAATTGTGGCCCATCAAAATACAAATGATTAAAAACCAAAGTAAGTACTAAGGCGCCGTAAACCAATATGATATGGTACATTTTGGAGGCTTTAAAACCTAAGCGCACTGCAATGGTATTTTTTCCAAATTGCGCATCGTTTACCCTATCGCGCATGTTGTTTAAATTTAATACTGCAACCGATAATAAACCGATGATAATTGCCGTAAATAATACTAAATTGGGAAGTTGTTGTGCGTACAAAAAATAAGTTCCACATACGCCCACCAAACCAAAAAATAAAAACACAAAAACATCGCCCAATCCCTTGTATCCATAAGCATTTTTACCTGCTGTATATTGTATAGCTGCCCAAATGGCTAATAATCCTAAAGCTAAAAAGCCAAGGATATATACAATGTATTGTAAAGGAAAGGCAATAAATAAAAGGATTGTGCCAAATACAAAGGATAATATTGCAAAAAGG
Source organism: Bacteroidota bacterium (assembly GCA_041191385.1). Lineage (GTDB taxonomy): Bacteria > Bacteroidota > Bacteroidia > Flavobacteriales_C > JBEEPA01. The sequence continues at coordinate 1,876 of JBEEPA010000280.1, forward strand.
TATAAGGCTTTTTTCATGGCAGATAAGGAAATTTCGCCCGATTGTATTGCGCGCTCTGGTCCGATTCTGTTTTCGTTGTCCACGCCCGATTTTGCATCGCCGTAATCGTTGGCTAAATTGGATAAAATTTGCAAAAATAGGGTAGTGCAGAGGGTAAAAAATAGTATAGCACCGTTAAAATTGTTGGTGAACATTGCCATTGCACTTGCGGATAAAATGGACGAAAACGATAATGGTAAAGTACGTAATCTAAAAGCTTTTATCCAAGGTTTAATATTTGCCATTTTATTTTAATTTGAGGGGAAAGTACACACAAAAATACAGCCGCTGGGTTTGTTGCGTTTTAATAAAACGGTTCCGTTGTTTTGTTCCACCAATTGTTTTACAATAAATAAACCCAACCCAGTTCCTTTGGTTTTGCGTGTGTTTTCGTTGCCAATGCGGTAAAATTTTTCAAACACTTTATCCTTATCTTCCTTAGGAATTCCTGGTCCGTTGTCGCTTATACTAAAAGCAATATGTCCTTCTTTTTCAAATAAACTAATAATTACAGCTGTTTTTTCGTGGGTATATTTTATAGCATTTCCAATTAAGTTTACCAAAATCATTTGCACCGAATTTTTATCGGCGTTGAGGTAAACATCAGGCTGAATTATAAATTCGAAATCGATATCTCTTTTATTGGTTTCCATCATTTTTAAAGCAATATTTTGGATGGATTCCGATAAGTTAAATTTTTCTTTAATCAGTACATAAGCATTTTCCTCTAAGCTAGTTACGGTTAAAATATTTTCCACCAAATCGTTTAATCTGTTGGTTTCATCTAAGGATTTTAAAATAATATCGTTTTGTTTTTCTTTATCTAAATCGCGTTTATGTAAGGTTTGTAAGTATAATTTCGTAGCTGCAATTGGTGTTTTTAACTCATGTGTTATACTTAATAAAAAGTTGCGTTGCTGGTTAGAAAATTGAATTTCTTTTTTAAAAGATTTGTAGGTGATGTAAAAACCAATGGATAAAATGATTAAAAACACACCGCCTTCGCCCAGTACCATCCACAGTTTTCGGGAAACATCGCTTGGGGTGTTGTGTTCGATAGTTAAATGGTAAATGTTGTATAACCACCATAAAGATTGCGCAAATACGTACAACAATAATACAATAAAAAGCCAGTAAATTTTACGATTTTGCATCCCCAAAATTTTAGTTGTGCAAATTTACTTTTTTATTTAGCTAAACCAATCAAATTAATCAATTTTATAAAAGTAGGAAAGAAGTTTCACGCAAAGTCCGCAAAGTTTTTCGCAAAGCTGCGCGAAGGATTTTTACTTTGCGTGATTTACTTTGCGAATAATCTTAGCGGTTTTTGCGTGTGATTCTTTTTTGACTCAGTTTATATATCATGTTTGATTACATTTAACAATTGTTCCTCTGTAGGTAAGTAAAGTTCATATTTTGAAGCAAGTATGTTTTTTTGATTTTCGGGCAAACTAAATTTTACAACAGAATCATTTTTATCTGCACAAAGTAAAATGCCTATAGTTGGGTTTTCAAATGGTAATTTTTCTATTCGGTCAAAATAGTTCACATACATTTGTAATTGCCCTATATCTTGGTGAGTAATTTTGTTAGTTTTAATTTCTACAATCATAAAACATTGTAAAATTCTATTGTAAAAAACTAAATCAACAAAAAACTCATCGTCTTCTAATAAAATTCTTTTTTGTCGGGCAACAAACGAAAAACCATTGCCTAATTCAAGTAAAAAATCTTGTAAATGAGTTATAATAGCAGTTTCAAAATCTCTTTCATAATAAGCACTTTCTCTTTTTAAACCTAAAAATTCCAAGGTCATGGGGTCTTTAATTATTTCTTTAGCATCAGATGGCATTTTTTCACCTCTTGCAATAGCTAAAACTTTTTCTTTATCATTACTTAACAATAGTCGCTCATATAACGAACTATTTATTTGGCGTTCAAGTTGTCGAGATGTCCAATGATTTTTGATGCTTTCTGCGATGTAGAATTCTCTTTTTTCATTGTTTTCTAAAGAAATAAGAAGTTTGTATTGAGTCCAATTTAATTGCGTCCGCACTGCGGACGCAATTGGGAATGTTCGATAAAATTGCCTAAATCGTTCAAGTTGCCTTACAGAATAAGAACTCCCATAAATTGGCTCAATATTTTTTGATAAATATTTAATTAAATACTTACCGTATTCTGCACGATTGTTTCCGTTTTGTTCCTCTTCAAAAATGTATCTTCCGATATACCAATTTAATTGAACTCGATGAAAATCAATAGAGCGAATAGCTTTTTCTTTCGTATCTTCAATTAAAATGATTATTTTATTTAATAACTCCTTACTTTCAATTTCCATAATTTAAATATCTTTACTGCAAATCTAAATATTTTTATTTTAAAATATAATAAAAAATATAAATTTAATTCATTGTATTAAATTTGTCAAAAATGTAATTTTTTAGAAAAGACACTCAATGAGATTGTTTTTACTTCGCGTTTAATCTTAGCGGTTTTTGCGTGACATTAAACTTATTATTGGTTTAAAATTCACAAACTCATTTTGTTAAGGTATTTTAATTATCGGCACAATCAAAATCTTTTATGTTGTATGCAAGGTATTTTGTGGAATATCTAATTATATTTGTTCATCAAAATTTAACAAAACTATGGATATCAATAACTGGAACTATTGCAACGATTTTTTTAATTATAAAAAATTTATTTCGCGTGAGGTAAACATTGGCGATGTGCCTTTGGGGGGTGATAATCCGATTAGGATTCAGAGTATGACTACTACCGATACCATGGATACCATAGGAACTGTGGAGCAAAGTATCCGAATGATTGAGGCGGGTTGTGAATATATACGTATTACTGCGCCCAGTTTAAAAGAAGCCGAAAATTTACGAAATATCAAAGCCGATTTACGCGCTAGGGGTTACAATACGCCTTTAATTGCCGATATTCATTTTACTCCTAATGCTGCCGAGTTGGCTGCGCGTATTGTGGAAAAAGTGCGTATTAATCCGGGGAATTATGTGGATAAAAAGAAGTTTCAGATTATAGAATATACCGATGCACAATACCAGGAGGAATTGGAGCGTATCCGCGAAAAATTTACGCCTTTTGTAAAAATTTGTAAGGAATATGGTACTGCTATTCGTATTGGTACCAATCATGGTTCGTTATCGGATAGAATTTTAAGTAGATACGGCGATACGCCTGAGGGAATGGTGGAATCGGCAATGGAATTTTTACGTATTGCCGAGGAAAATAATTACCACAACATTGTACTTTCTATGAAGGCTAGCAATACGCAAGTTATGGTGCAAGCTTACCGTTTGTTGGTAAACCAAATGATGCAGGAAGGTATGAGTTATCCTTTGCATTTAGGGGTTACAGAGGCAGGTGATGGGGAAGATGGACGAATTAAATCGGCTGTGGGGATTGGTACTTTGTTGGAAGATGGTTTGGGCGATACTATTCGTGTTTCTTTAACGGAAGATCCTGAGAAGGAAGCGCCTGTTGCTTTGCATTTGGCTAATCGTTATAAAAATAGGGCAAAACATCAAGCCAATAGTTTTAGTGGAAAATCGCATATTTATCCTTTTCAGTATAAAAAACGCGAAAGTATTCATGTTGGAAATGTGGGTGCTACGGAAGTTCCAAGGGTTGTGGCGGATTTAAGTGGGGTGGAGGATATTAAACCGGCTCATTTTTTCCCTTTAGGTTATCAATATTCTGTGCCTTTGGATAAATGGAATATTACAGATTTAGCGGTGGATTACGTGTTTGTAGGAGATAAAAATATTCAGTTCGAAATTCCGGGAACTTTGCAAATTGTTCAAAATTACACAACTTGGTTGCGTGATAAAAAAGCGCAACATATTCCTTTGTTACAGGTAAACGATTTGGATAACAAGGATTTATCATCGGTTGCCAATTGGGTGTATTTAAATTTGGAGGATTATTCTTTAGAGGTGATTCAAAAAATCGCTAAAATTCCTAATGTGGTTTTAATAGCGGAATCTGGGCGCGAAAATTTTGTGCAACATGTTCGTGGATTTTTTAACGAATTATTGGCGCATCAAATTAAAATTCCAGTAATTGTTAAACAAAATAATGTTTGGGATAATCCAGATCAATATCAATTATATACTAGTACAGATTTTGGTGCTTTGTTTTTGGATGGTTTAGGGGATGGTATTTGGGTAAACAACTCTAGTATTGCTTTAAAAAATCAAATTAGTACTGTGTTTGGAATTTTACAAGCCAGCAGAACGCGTATTTCTAAAACCGAATATATTAGCTGTCCGTCGTGTGGAAGAACCTTATTTGATTTGCAAGAAACCACAGCAATGATTCGTTCCAAAACTTCGCATTTAAAAGGGGTTAAAATTGGTATCATGGGTTGTATTGTAAACGGTCCGGGTGAAATGGCAGATGCGGATTATGGATATGTGGGAAGTGGTGTAGGTAAAATTACTTTGTACAAAGGACAAGAAGTAGTAAAAAAATCTATTCCTAGTGAAAATGCTGTAAATGAGTTGATTCAGTTGATTAAAGATCATGGAGATTGGATAGAAGCGCCTGTTTTGGAGTAGTTTTTTTAACTGCTTTCCTTTGGATATGATTTTTAGAGGAGCAATACCCTTTGGTATTGAGGTACAACAACTTTAGATGTATTATTTTAGGCTTAAAGGGGATTTTTTTTTAATACTATACCAAGACCTTTAAAAAACATCAATTTATGTATAAAATCTTATTATTACTTTTTGCAATTGTAACAATTTCGTGCTCGCGTGAGATAAATTTTACATCTCAAGAGTTACAAAAATTTACCGCATATCAAAATGGGGAGCGTTTTAAAATGTTAGGTTCCCTCGATAACGATACTTTAGAATTTGAGGTTTTGGGTGTGCGTGTGGACAAAAAAGTAACGGATGCACCTATGAGTCGCCATACCAATTACGAGGAATTAATTACCGAGTTTACAGTGTTTAAAAATGGTGTAAAAACTGGGAGTGGCTCTACTGTTTTAAGTTCTTTGGATAAAAAATTACTTAAAGTGGATGTAAGGGTAAACAGCACTTGTGCACATTATTATGGTTTCCCAGATTTTTCCAGATTAGAATCGTACACCTTAAATAACGTGGAATATAAGGATGTAGCAGTGTATGGTGGCATTTATTACAGTGTTTCCAAAGGCTTTTTAAAAATGCACGCTTGTACTAATGTGTCTAGGATTTTTGAGTAAGGGTTTGATTTTTTGCACGCGAAGTTCGCAAAGTTTTCACGCAAAGTTCCGCAAAGTATTTTTCTTATTTTCCTTTGCGTTCATCTTAACGGTTTTTGCTTGAAATATTACGGGGCTTAATTACCATTATTTCTTTTGCTTTATTCCCTTTCTATGTATATATTTGTAGTCCGCTTTTTACAAAGCGCAAAAGTTCTTTGGGGCCGACTGGATTCGACAAGAAGTGCAGTTGGGTAGTAAGCATGTCGAGCTTTGGTTTCTACGCTCGTAAATCTCAGATTCCAAATTATAACTGGCGAAAATAACTACGCTCTTGCTGCTTAATCTAGTCTAAGACTGATTTGCTTTATCCTATCATAGTGGTAGGAGCAGGATGTCTTCGGTACGGGTAAGTTCAACACCATTACCAACGAAGGCACTATCGAGATTGAACTAGTTGCAACTATGTTTGTGTGTTGCAGCGAAACTTAACAAACTAAGTTATATTTTGGGTGTTTATGTCCGGTGTATAACCTACAATCAATCATAAAATAAGCATGTAGAAAGCTATTGAACGCCTTTATTGGACGAGGGTTCGACTCCCTCCGGCTCCACAAAACAGTTTTGAGCAAGAGTACAAAGCATACAGCGAGTACTCTTGCAAAAAAGTGTTTTGTTCCTCAAAACTCTTGCTCTAACACTTGCTTAAATTAAACTCTAAATTATGTTTGATTTTGAAAAACTAACTGTTTACAATAAAGCGAAAGCATTTAATAAAAAGGTAAATGCTTTTTTAACAATAACCAAATTAGATCGAACCACAAACGACCAACTTCGCAGAGCATCTTTTAGCATCATGTTAAATATAGCAGAGGGTTCTGGGAGATATACTCAGGCGGATAAACGAAATTTCTACATCATCTCCCGTGGCTCTACCTTCGAGTGTGTTGCTATTTTCGATTATCTTAAAGATATTGAAGTTATTAATGAAACTCAATTTCAATCATTTTACAACGATTTAGACGAATTATCACGAATGCTGTTTTCAATGATTAAGAGTTTAAGTGCAGATAATAAAAAATAAAATACCTAATATTAAACACAAAAAAAGCGGAGTTTTTACGTCCGCTTTAAATTGTTTAAATCAAGAATTTAGGGGTTACTTCACAATTAATTTTCCTGTAGTATTATTTCCGTTTTGAGAAACTTGGTATAAATACATTCCAGATTTTAAGATTTCAATAGATAGTTGAGTAGTGCCAGAAACTTGCTCACTTAAAACTAAACTTCCAGAATTATCAAATAATTGGAAATTGCTAGATGTATTCAAATCTGTAGTTTCTAAAGTAATAATAGAACTTGCTGGATTAGGAAAGATTTTTATATTTGAATTGGCAGATAAATTATTAGTGCTGGTAATAATGA
>JBEEPA010000281.1:0-3940 GCA_041191385.1 Bacteroidota bacterium
TTATAAAATTTAAAATTTTATTAAGTATCCCCCAGCACTAAATACTTTTATCCTTAACTTTAGTTTCTTAAAATAATAAAAATGGTTATTGGAATAGTATGTTATCCAACTTTTGGGGGTAGCGGAGTTGTGGCTACGGAACTAGGTAAAGCTTTAGCAAGTTTAGGTCATGAAATACATTTTATAACATCCAGTCAGCCTGTACGCCTTGATGTTTTTGCACCCAATATCCATTATCATGAAGTAGTTGTAAATCACTACAGTTTATTTAAATATCAACCCTACGAAACAGCTTTAACTAGTAAAATTGTTGAAGTTTGCAAACAAGTAAAATTAGATATATTACATGTACACTATGCCATCCCACATGCATCAGCAGCATTATTTGCAAAATCAATTTTAAAATCCGAAAACATACATTTACCCATTGTAACCACATTACATGGAACAGATATTACATTGGTTGGAAAAGATGCTAGTTATGAACCTGTTATAACCCACTCTATCAATCAATCTGATGCTGTTACAAGTGTTTCTGAAAGTTTAAAAAATGACACATTCAAACACTTCAAAATCAACAGAGAAATAAAAGTAATTTACAATTTTGTTTGTAACGAAAAATACGAAGCGCCCAACTCAATTTGTAAAAAACAAATTTTTGCGCCTAATGGTGAAAAAATATTAGTACACATCAGTAATTTCCGAAAAGTTAAACGTATTCTGGATATCATAAAATCTTTTGCTTTAGTTAAACAAAGCATTCCTTGTAAATTAATGTTAATTGGCGATGGTCCGGAACGCCACGACGCAGAAGCATTAGCCCGAGAGTTAAATGTGATGCAAGACATTTATTTTATTGGTAATATTAAAGAAGTAGAAATGGCATTAAGTGCTGCCGATTTATTTATGATTGCCAGTGAGCACGAAAGTTTTGGATTAGCTGCTTTAGAAGCTATGGCTAGTAAATTACCAGTTGTGAGCACCAATGCAGGAGGTTTGCCCGAAATAAATATAAATGGTGTAACTGGTTTATTAAATAACATTGGTGATTACGAACAAATGGCGAAAAATTGTATCGAAATTTTAAAAGATGATGCTACTTATCAAAAATATGCACAAAACGCTAAAAATCAGGCATTAAAATTCGATTTAAAAAATATCATTCCAGATTACATCCAATTATACAAAAGTTTATTGAACTAATTGTGCTAAGATAGCTTCTTTGTTAATTTCTTTGTTAATAAATGTTCGGATATCGTTAAGATTTTTCATCGTTTCCAAATCATTTTAAAGTATATTTGTTGGCACTGAAAAATGATTAGTTTATGAGCGAATTGAACAAAGAAAACAAAGATTATTCTGCCGATAGTATTCAGGTATTAGAAGGTTTAGAAGCTGTTAGGAAACGTCCTGCGATGTACATTGGAGATATTTCCTCTAAAGGTTTACATCATTTAGTTTATGAAGTTGTTGATAACTCTATTGATGAGGCTTTAGCTGGACACTGTAAAAACATTGAAGTATTCATTAACGAAGGTGAATCCATTACGGTAAGTGATGATGGTAGAGGTATTCCTACAGCGCGCCATACAAAAGAAAACAAATCAGCTTTGGAGGTTGTAATGACCGTTTTACATGCCGGTGGTAAATTTGATAAAGATTCCTATAAAGTATCAGGTGGTTTACATGGTGTGGGTGTTTCTTGTGTAAACGCACTATCTACACATTTAAAAGTTACTGTTTACCGCGAAGGAAAAATTTTCCAACAAGAGTATGAAATTGGTAAACCTTTATACGATGTTAAAGAAATTGGCGTAAGCGATAGAACAGGTACAACTGTTGAATTTCAACCCGATGCTACCATTTTTAACGAAACCGTTTATTCTTATGAGATTTTAGCTAAAAGAATGCGTGAATTAGCATTTTTAAATAAAAAAATAAAAATTACTTTAACTGATTTACGTGAAAGTGCTAAAGATAAAGATGGTAATCCAAAATCAGATGTGTTTTATTCGGAAGCAGGTTTAGTTGAATTTATCAAATATGTAGATGCAGGACGTGAAAAATTAATTCAAGATGTAATTTATTTTGAGGGTGAAAAAAATGATATTCCTGTAGAAGTGGCAATGAGTTACAATACTAGCTACTCCGAAAACATTCACTCTTATGTAAACAACATCAACACACACGAAGGTGGTACTCACTTAACTGGATTTAGAAGAGGTTTAACAAGAACTTTAAAAAGTTATGCCGAAAAAGCTGGATTTTTATCGAAATTAAAATTCGAAATTAACAGCGATGATTTCCGTGAAGGTTTATCTGCAATTGTTTCGGTAAAAGTAATGGAACCTCAATTTGAGGGACAAACCAAAACTAAATTAGGTAATAAAGAAGCCTCTCCTGCGGTGGATCAAGCAGTAAGTTTGGCTTTACAAAATTATTTAGAGGAACATCCTAATGAAGCAAAAATAATTGTTGATAAAGTAATTTTAGCTGCGCAAGCGCGCCACGCTGCTGCTAAAGCTAGAGAAATGGTTCAACGTAAAAGCGTTTTAACTTCTACTGGATTACCGGGTAAATTATCCGATTGTTCCGAAAAAGACCCAGAAAAATGTGAGATTTACTTGGTGGAGGGTGATTCTGCAGGTGGTACAGCAAAAGCTGGTAGAGACAGACGTTTTCAGGCAATTTTACCTTTAAGAGGTAAAATTTTGAATGTTGAAAAAGCTATGCAACACAAAATTTTCGAAAACGAAGAGATTAAAAATATATATACCGCTTTAGGTGTTACCATAGGTACCGAAGAAGATAGCAAAGCACTAAATATTACAAAATTAAGATACCACAAGATAGTAATCATGTGTGACGCCGATGTAGATGGATCACATATTTCAACTTTAATTTTAACTTTCTTCTTCCGCCACATGAGGGAATTAATCGATAACGGTTATATCTATATCGCAACTCCTCCTTTATACTTGGTTAAAAAAGGAAAACAAGAAAGATATTGTTTTGATGAAGCGGAAAGAGAATTAGCTATTAAAGAAATGGCTGGTGAAGGTAAAGAATCTAGCGTTAACATTCAGCGATACAAAGGTTTAGGTGAAATGAACGCCGAACAATTATGGTCCACAACAATGGATCCTGAATTTAGAACTTTACGAAAAATTTCGATAGAAAATGCACAGGAAGCAGATAGAACTTTTGCCATGTTAATGGGTGATGAGGTTCCTCCGAGAAGAGAATTTATCGAAGCAAATGCAAAATACGCAAATATCGATGCATAAATTTAAAGGAGCTTTTAAAGCTCCTTTTTTATTCGTTTAAATATAATAGTGATAATTGCATTTTATATAAATTTGCAATACTTCTTATTTATTTTAATTTTACATTTTAATGAAATAGTATACTTTATGAGCTCTGGAAAATTATTAAAAATAGGTATAACACAAGGTGATACAAATGGCATTGGTTACGAAGTAATCATGGGTGCGTTAGAGGACAATAAAGTGCTGGAATTGTTTACTCCAATCATTTACGGCTCTAAAAAAACTTTAGCTCAACATAAACAAAAAATTCAAAAAGAAGAATTTAATACATTTAACATCAATAATATAAACGAGGCTAAATCGGGAAAAATTAATCTATTAGAAATTAACGATGGTGTTGAAAATGTTGATTTTGGAAAAGCAACTACAGATGCAGGTAAAGCTGCATATATTAGCTTAGAGAAGGCTTTACAAGATTTAAAAAATGGAGCTTTAGATGCATTAGTTACTGCACCTATTAATAAAGATAATATTCAAAGTGAAAATTTTAAATTTCCTGGACATACTGAATATTTAGCTGAAAAAGATGGAAAGGAATCTTTGATGTTTATGATATCAGAAAAAGTTAAAATTGCTGTTGTTACCGGACATATTCCAGTTGGAGATATTGC
>JBEEPA010000282.1:0-3458 GCA_041191385.1 Bacteroidota bacterium
GAAACACAGGGGATGCTTTTTTAAAATTGTATATTTTATGGCTGAATGTCAATAAAATCAACCTTTTATTTATCTTTTTAAAACGTTTAGGACGCTATTGATATCTTATCTATTATTTTAATAAATCACTTTATAAAACTCCCAATTTTTAAACGATCCAAAACAAACAGTTTAAAATATAATTCTTTATCGAATAAATAAACGATTTTGTTTAACTTTGATAGGCTTTAAAATATACCAAATAAAGCATTTTACAATGTTTCGGGATAAAAGTATTAATTTATTTTTTTTATGTTCGATAGGAATGCTTTTGGGTTTTACCAATCTAAAAGCACAGTTTTACAATGGTACACAAGGTGTTTTTGGTAAAAACAAAATACAGTATAAAGATTATTTGTGGAGCTATTACAAATACCAAAAGTTTAATGTTTATTTTAACGATGAAGCTAAAAATTTAGGGAATTATGTGGCAATTTCTGCCCACATAAATTTGTTGGATATTGAGGATTTTTTCGATTATACTTTAAATAGTAAAATAGAATTTATTATTTACAAAACCCAAGATTTAAGCCGAACGAGTAATATTGGTAACATTGATGAAATTATGGCGGATAATGGTTCCGGCGTTAGAGCAAACAATAACCGAGTGTTTTTATTTGATAATGGCAATAAAAAAGATTTAGATATACAAATACGAAAAGGTATAGCAATGTGCCTGATTCAGGAGGTTTTATACGGACAAGAATATAATCCAAATATCCGAAGCAGTGTTTTGTTATTTTTACCTCAATGGTATGCTACAGGATTAGCCAATTTTGTTGCAGAAAACTGGAATGTGGAAAGAGATAACGAATTGCGAAATTTATTTGTAAGTAGAAAAAAAGTGAAAATTTACGATTTAAATGAACGAGAGGCGGCTTTGGTTGGACAAAATATTTGGTATCAAATAGCCGATCAATACGGGAAAAATGTAGTTCCTAAAATGTTATTTGTAGCGGCATCTTCACGAAATACCGAAACAAGTTTTTCGTATGTTTTAGGATTAAAAATGAACGATTATATTACAGATTGGCGTAATTTAAATAAAGAAATTTATGTATACTCGGCACTTAATTTAAAGCCCAACAACCTTGACGTTTTACAAGTAAAATACAATAAAAAAAATATTTATCTCCGACCAAAATCTTCGCCCAATCAGCCATATTTAGTATATAATCAATTAAAATACAGTAGGCATTCAACCTATTTAAAAAATACGGAAACAAATGAAACTAAACGTTTAGTTAAAATTGGTCATAAAATCGATATTTTACCTGATTACTCTTTTCCTATAACTACTTGGCATCCAAATGGAGAGTTTTTAAGCTTATTTTTTGAGAAAGAAGGTGAATTAAATTGGTGGTTAATAAACCCAAATGAGGATGAAATATTGGAAAGTAAAATACCACAATTGGATAAAATTTTATACGCCGAATACAGTCCGAATGGAAACCAATTGCTTTTTATTGGAACAAAAATGGGGAAAACAGACTTGTATATTATGGATATACAATCCCGAAATCCTGTGGCTATCACCAACGATTATTTTGATATTTATAGTGCAACGTATTTAAACAATGCTCAAATTATTTTTAGCTCGAACAGAGACAAAGACACTTTAGGAATTGGTGGATTAGAAAATAAAGTTTTTAGCAAAAAAAACAATTTGTATTTGGTTAATATTTTAGGCTTTAAACCTAATAAAAATCATAAAATTATACCGTTAAAAAACATGCCCTCGCAATTTGCAAATTTACAAAGTGGATTACACAACAAATTTTATTTTACCTCTAATCAAACAGGAATAAATAATTTGTATTTAGGAATATTGGATAGTGCTATAACACATGTAGATACTACCATACACTATTCTTATTTTGTAAATCACACGAAACTAAGCGATTGGGAATATGAAATTTCTGATGTAAATTATGCTCAAAACAAATTAAACTGGGTATACCACAAGGGTAAAAAAACATTCATTCAAACCACCGATACTTATAACCTATCCGAAACAAACGAGAATTACACACCTTTTGTATTGAAAAAATATCCTAAATTAAAATCTAAAAACAATACAAACAACTCAAAATCAGGAATTACCGTAGATTCTTTAAAATCTAAAATGATAGAAAATCCAAACTTTGCACTTCCAAAATATTACATTTTTAACAGCGAATTACAAAATACAGAAAAAGACACAACAATAATTTTATCAGACAATGCCATAGACAAATTTCAGGTATTTAAATTATCAGAATTACCTGCAAGTGATTCTTCTGCTAATTTAGCCAAATTACGAAATTATGAAATTGAGTTTAAAACTTTTGATGCCAATTTAGAGTTGAGTAATACATTTTTAAATCCTAGCTATCAAGTTTATACCGGTACTGGAGGAAATTTAACATCACCAGTGAGTGGCTTTACTCAATTTGGAATTGTAGATGTTTTAGAAGATTATAAAGTTATTGGAGGCTTTAGATTTGGAAATATTGGCAATTACGAAACACTTTTAACTTTTGCGAATTATAAAAAACGTTGGGATAAACAATATACTTTATATCGTGGATCGTTTACAGATTTTGCCAATAATATAGGTACAAAAAATGTTTTATATGATTTTTTAGTACAACTTACCTACCCGTTTAAAATGGTTAACCGTTTTCAAGTTACATTTTCGATGCGCATGGATCAATTTATCCCCTTAAGTTTTAACGAATCCTTTTTGCGACTACCTAATGTTTTTGTTTTTAAACCTAATATCCGACTAAATTATACTTATGATGACACACGTCCAATAGCTATAAATTTACGCGCTGGAACACGTTTTAAATTGTTTAACGAATATTATATCAATGCTTTAAATCCTCAATTACATACCATAACTTATGGTTTAGATTATAGATATTATTATCCATTGTATAAAAAAATTATTTGGGCAAACCGTTTAGCTGGTGGTGGAAGTTTAGGTACCGAAAGATTAATGTACTATTTGGGTGGAGTTGATAATTGGATGTTTAACCAATTTAATAACAATTTAAATTCGAGTAGATTACCTCAAGGACAAAATTATGCATACCAAACATTAGGAAACAATATGCGTGGTTTCCAACAAAATATTAGAAATGGAACTGCTTTTATGAGCATTAGTACAGAAATTCGTGTACCAATTGTTTCTATGATCTATCCTAAACCAATTAGTAATCCTATTATTCAAAATTTTCAACTGATAACTTTTGCAGACCTTGGATCTGCATGGACTGGATTTCAACCTTTTAGTAAGAACAACACCTTTAACGAACAAAATTTTACTATTGGAAATCCCGAAAATCCAGTTGCCCGAATTAGAGTGGAATCCAAAAAACAACCCATTGTATTTGGTTATGGAATTGGTGTACGAACGCAAATTTTCAGTTACT
>JBEEPA010000283.1:0-3059 GCA_041191385.1 Bacteroidota bacterium
AGTTCAATATCTTTGTATGGTAATCTAAAAGTTTCTCCAACTACTTTATTGGTTAAAATGCCTTTATACATGTATATACCATTTCTTATTCCTTTATCGTTACGCATCATTTTTTCAATTCCTCCATCGTTACCCATTTGTAACAACATTGGTGTAAAAACATTACTAAATGCATACGATGCTGTTCTGCTAACCCTAGATGCTATATTTGGAACACAGTAGTGAATTACTCCGTAATTTTTAAATGTTGGATTTTCGTGAGTAGTTACTTTACTGGTTTCAAAACAACCACCATGATCTATACTTACATCCACAATCACAGATCCGTATTTCATGCCAGCAACCATTTCCTCCGTTACTACACAGGGAGTTCTTCCGTTTTGTGGGCGAAGAGCACCAATCACAACATCGGCACTTTGTAGTGCTTTTTCTAATACTTTTGGATGTATTATGGACGTGAAAACACGATGTCCTAATTGGTCTACAATTCTTCTTAATCTGTATATTTCATTATCAAACAATTTTATAGTTGCACCTAAACCTAAAGCTGCTTTAGCAGCAAATTCTCCAACAGCACCTGCACCAATTATCACAACTTCTGTAGGTTTTACACCTGCAATCCCTCCTAACATTACACCATGCCCTTTGTTGGCGTTGCTTAAATATTCTCCTGCAATTAAAATTGAAGTTGTTCCTGCAATTTCACTCATAGAACGAACAATAGTGTAAATATTTTCTCTATCTGTAATATAATCAAAAGCTACAGCACTTACTTTTTTTTGCATCAATTTAGCCATGCATTCTTTTGGTTGAACATTAAGTTGCAATGCCGAAAACAACAATTGTTTTTTACCTTGATCAAAATATTCAATTTCTTCTAAAGTTGGTGGAGCAACTTTCATCACAATATCTGCCTGATAAACTTCTTTGGTATTGTAGCTAATTTCCGCTCCTGCATCCGAGTAGTCTTTATCATGAAAATTAGAGTTTTTACCTGCATTACTCTCTACCACTACTCTATGTCCATGACTTACCAATAGTCCAACACTATCTGGAACCAAAGCTACCCTATGCTCTTGTAAAGCGGTTTCTTTAGGAATTCCAATAAACAACTTACTGTCTCTTGTTTTTACTTCTAACATTTCCTCTTGTGGCATTAAGCCAGATGAAGTTAAGTGTTTTATAATATCTGATTTCATGTATGTTATAAGTATTTTGTTAAATAAAAACTTTAATTTTTAAATATTTTTTCAATAAGTTCATTGCATGCATTATCCAATAAATCAAAAACTTCTTGAAATCCATCAGTGGTGTAATATGGATCTGGAACACTTAAATTTTTTCCAGGATGCGAAAGATTTAAAATCATATTTAATTTATGTTGGTATTGTGGCGGACAAATTTGCAATAAGTTGTTGTAATTTTGTTGGTCCATTGCAAAAATATAATCAAACTCCTCAAAATCTTTAAGTTTTACTTTTCTGCTTTTTTGATTAGAAATGTCTACACCATTAAACAATGCATTTTTCATCGAGCGCTCATCAGGTTGTTCACCATCGTGCCAACCACTGGTGCCTGCACTATCCACATAAGCTTCTAATTTATTTTGTTCTAACTTATGTTTTAAAATCCCTTCAGCTACAGGAGATCTACAAATATTACCCAAACAAACCATTAAAATTTTTGTCATTTAAATAATTTTTTTAATTACTCTAAGTTTGTGTGTATATTTATTCAAATCATTATTAAAAATACCATAATGATCTAATTTATCAATTCTTACCTTACCCGATGCATGAATAATTTTGCTATCGCCTAAAACTATGCCTACATGAATAATTTTACCATCTGCATTATCAAAAAAAGCCAAGTCACCTGCTTCACTTTCTTCTACAAAACTATAAGTACTTCCTAAATTTGCTTGTTGATATGCATCGCGTGGTAATTTAATTCCATTTAATTTATAAACTTGTTGTGTAAAGCCACTACAATCTATTCCAAAAGGCGTTTTTCCTCCCCATAAATATGGAGCGTTAGAAAAAATAAAAGCATCTTCAACAATTTTACTTTTACGCGGAAAAGGTTCTATAATTGTATCACCATCAAATACGTATTTTTCGTTTTGTAGAATAAATTCCGAGCCATCATCACCATATAAAAAACTACCTATAGCTATCGGCATCATTCCATTATTGCTTTCTACTACATTTAATAATTCGTTTAGGTATATCGCTTTATTAGATTTTAAAGAGTTAAATTCATTTTCCGAAATAGGAAAATGTTGTTTAATACAAATCCAACATTCATATAAATCATAATGTGTTTTTATTTTAACAAACTTCTCTCCTTCTTCTAAAACCTCATACAATTCCCCAAATAAAAGCTGAGTAACCATCTCGCTTTTATCGCTGTCTTCCGCTCTACAAGGAACAATACTTAATTTACAAACCCCAAATTTTTGCATCTTTTTTAAAAATCTTGTTTCAACTTCTATTAAAATTTAAAGATAATTAATTTCTCTACTTTTACACCTCCATTAACATAAAAACTAATTAACAATCCGTATTTAGTCAATTAAAATTTTTACTTTTGCACCGCTTGGTTAACTTTATCCAACTCTTTTTTAATCCAATTTATTGTAAATCAAACACAAGTATCATGAACAGAGATAATGTTATTTTTAACTTAATCGAACAGGAAAAACAACGACAATTAAGTGGAATCGAATTAATTGCTTCCGAAAACTTTGTAAGCGAACAAGTTATGTTGGCACAAGGTAGTATTTTAACAAATAAATATGCCGAAGGTTTACCCGGAAAACGTTATTACGGTGGTTGTGAAGTGGTGGATGAAATTGAAACTTTGGCTATTGAGCGTTTAAAAGAATTATTTGGTGCAACTTGGGCTAATGTGCAACCACACTCTGGTGCACAGGCAAATATGGCGGTTATGACTGCTTTTTTGGAGCCTGGGGATAAAATTTTAGGTTTTGATTTATCGCACGGCGGACATTTATCTCATGGTTCTCCGGTAAATATTTCGGGTAAATATTACAAAGC
>JBEEPA010000284.1:0-3408 GCA_041191385.1 Bacteroidota bacterium
ACTGATTCCCCTTTATTATACCTAATATCAATTTCTCACAGAACACACAGATATTCACAGAGTTTTTTATTTATACTTTTTTTTCACAGATTCCACTACGTTTGAAAGATTTCACAGAATCAAAAAACTTCGTTTTTTTTAGTCTCACAAGTTTTTGTTCTCCAACAGATCTAAAGGGTTACTTAAAATTTTATTGAAAATAAAATTATCTGTGTAAATCTGTTAAGTGTAACGTAATCAGCGTAATGAAAAATATTTAAATCTATATAATCTGTGTTAGTCTGAGATTTCTGTGAGAGATTATTTTTTGAAATAATTACTGGTACAATCCCGTAGAATCATTTTATTTTTTTATTCAGCTTATAGTTGTTAAATTTAAAGTTTCAAATTTAAAAAGATGATAGTTAATAAAATCATAAGCTTTGTATTAGTAGGATTTATTTTGATTTCTTGCGAAAATTCGTCAAATAAAAATTTCCAATTTGACGTAGATTCTAATCAGGAAGATGGCAAGGTTTACACTCCCGAGCAAATTAAAGATTTAAAATCTGCCAGTAAAGTTGTGTATACTTTGCCTTCACCAAATGAAATGGCTCAAATTTTATATGAAACAAAATCAATTTATGATTTAAGTATTTTGAATAAAGTTAAAAATGTAAATTTTTATTTAACAGATTTACATAAATCATTAAACTTAGGTGTTTATTTTGCAGATTTAAGTTTTACAAGTATGTTTGATTTTCCACAGCAAGCTATGAAATTTATGGGAGCAGCTCAACATTTAGCAGAAGAATTAAATGTTGCAGACGTATTTACGCCTGAAATGACCTCCAAATTAGAGGATAATTTAGGAAATAAAGATACTTTAATACAAATTGTGGCAGATGCTTATTTGGATACTGATAAATTTTTACAAGATAACAATCGCCCATCTACTGCAAAATCGGTTTTGGCAGGTGCATGGATTGAAGGTTTATATATTGCATGTAATTTAAAATTAAATAAAAATAACAATGATGTAATTAAACAAAAAATAGCTGAGCAAAAACCAGCTGTTGGAAATTTAATTGATTTATTGAAAGAGTTAAAGGATAATAATTTAAAAGATTTAATTAAAGATTTAGAAAAATTAAAATCTCATTTTTCGCACATTGATCTTCAAGAATTAAGGGATTCATCAAATAGAAAATTTGCTAGTGCAGAAAAAGCTGTCATTACAGATGAAGATTTTAATAAAATTAAAATTGAGATAACAAGGATTAGAAACAAAATTGTAAATGCCGAAATTTAAATGAATATCTATTTGTCCGGCTTTTGTACAGTATGTATTTATGATTTGTTTGTTTGAATGATTTATCTTTAAATCATAACTCAAAAATTTTAAAAAAATGAAAAATTACTTTACCCTTATTATCTTATTTGTTTCGTACATAGGTTTTGCACAAAAAAACAACTCGAACAAAAAAACAAGTGAAAGTATAGAAATAATGGTTGCAGATACAGCTTGTGTGTGTTTTAATCAAATTGATACAACGCAAATGAACTCAAATTTTATTCATTTAAAAAGAGACTGTTTAAATCAAGCAATATTAAAAAATAAAGAAAATATTGAAAAAACTTACAAAGAAGATAGAAGAATGGATAGCGAAAAAATGAGTAAACAAGGATTACAAGGTGAATTGTTGATTCGTGTTCAAAATGTTTTATCCGAAAAATGTGAAAGTTATCAAATTTTCGAAAAAAATGTTCAACAAACCCGTGGAGGAGGAAATCATAATAGAAGAAAATAATATGTTAGAAGATGCGCAACCTAAAAAAACCGATTTACAAAATATTGGAGAATTTGGTTTAATTGATTTAATTAGTAAACAAGTAGAAATTAAAAATGAATCCTCGGTATTAGGGATTGGTGATGATGCTGCAATTATAAAGTATGAAAATGATGATTGTACAGTAGTTTCAACTGATTTATTAGTAGAAGGCGTGCATTTTGATTTAAGTTACTGCCCATTAAAACATTTGGGTTACAAAGCCGTGGTGGTTAATTTATCGGATATTTATGCGATGAATGCTACTCCACAACAAATTACAGTTAGTATAGCTTTATCTAATCGTTTTGGTTTAGAGGCAATTAACGAATTGTATGCTGGTATTCATTTGGCATGTAAAAATTATCAAATAGATTTAGTAGGAGGTGATACAACCAGTTCTAGATCTGGTTTAGTTATTTCAGTTACTGCGATTGGGAAAGCCAAAAAAGATAAAATTGTTAAAAGGTCTGGTGCTAAAGAAAATGATTTACTAGTAGTGACGGGTGATTTAGGTGGTGCTTATATGGGCTTACAAATTTTAGAACGCGAAAAAAGAATATTTTTAGATGCACCTCAGGTTCAGCCAGATTTAGAAGGAAACGATTATATTTTAGAGCGACAATTAAAACCGGAGGCTAGGGCAGATGTAATTTATGAATTGGAAAAATTAGGTGTTGTGCCAACTGCAATGATGGATATTTCGGATGGTTTATCTTCCGAAATTTTACATTTATGTAAAAATAGTAATGTTGGAGTTGATATTTATGAAGATAAAATTCCTTTGGATCAATTAACTTATGATAAAGCTAGGGAATTTAATTTAGATCCAACATTATGTGCTTTAAGTGGTGGAGAAGATTACGAGTTATTGTTTGCAGTGGATATAAAAGATTATGAAAACATTAAAAATCATCCTATGTTTACTATAATTGGTCATTTTACAGATCAAAATTCGCCTAAACAAATGATTGCTAAAGATGGTTCGAGGCATGATTTGATTGCGCAAGGATGGAAAAGTTTTTAATTTTAAATTAACTATTCCTGATTAATGAATATAAATTTTTTATTTCCTAATTTTTTATGGATGAGCTTATTGGCATTACTGCCATTAGTTATTCATTTAATTAATTTAAGGAAACATAAAGTTGTATATTTTTCGGATATCAGTTTGTTAAAAAATATCCAATCAATAAGCAATTCGTCTAAAAAAATTAAAAACTGGTTGATATTATTGATAAGGATGTTACTGATAGTATTTATATCTATTGTATTTGCTCAACCTTATATAACAAATAATAATCAGAAGTTTATTGAAGGAAAAAGTATTGCAATTTTTTTAGATACATCTCCAAGTATGCAAAATTCCTTTGGTTTAAGCAATAGTATTACCAGTGCAAAAAATGTTGCGGATGAAATTATTCAATCTTATCCTGAGGGAACTTTATTTAAGGTTTTTACATCAGAAAACTTAAGCAAAGCTCAGTTTCCCAATAATTCCAATCGTTCTAAAGATATTATTGCACAAACCAAAATTGGAAATTACTCAACAAATTTTAATCAATTGTATAAAAGGATTGTAAATGATGAAGATATTCAG
>JBEEPA010000285.1:0-6014 GCA_041191385.1 Bacteroidota bacterium
CAACTTTTTTTTGTGTTGTTTTTTCGAAGGTAGAAATTACTTCTAAAACAGAATATCCTACACCAGTTCCTAAATTGATGCTTTTAGGTAAATCTTTTTCACTTTTCTCTAAAGTTTCTAATGCCAAAACATGCGCTCTGGCTAAATCTACTACATGAATATAATCTCTAATGCAAGTTCCGTCGGCAGTGTTATAATCTCCACCAAAAACTGTTAGTTCTTTTAATTCGCCAAATACCACTTTGGTTAAATAGGGCAATAAATTATTAGGAATACCATTGGGATTATCTCCAATCAATCCACTTTCATGCGCGCCAATGGGATTAAAATATCTAAGATTAAAATATTTAAAATTAGGATTGGCGATTTTGTAATCATTTAATATTTCTTCGCCAATTTGTTTGGTATTTCCATAAGGAGAATTTGCTATTTGTATAGGAAAATCCTCAGTAACAGGGGAGCTGTTAGGTATGCCATAAACCGTACAAGAACTCGAAAAAACAAAATTTAATATATTTTTTTCGGCACAAATCTTTAAAATATTTATCAATCCACCTACATTATTTTCGTAGTATAGAATAGGTGATTGTACAGATTCTCCTACCGCTTTTTTAGCTGCAAAATGTATAACAGATGTAATAGGAAATTTTTTTAAAGATTGTTGTAAGGTGCTAAAATCACATATATCTACCTCTAATAAGGTAATTTTTTTATTAGTAATTTTTTCTAGTTTTTGAATAACAGATTTATCGGAATTAGAGAAATTGTCTAGCAAAACAACTTCTCTATCCGTTTTAAAAAGTTCTAATAAAGTATGTGAGCCAATATAACCAGCACCACCAGTTAATAAAATCATTATTCCTCAAATTTGTCCATTACCGCTTTACTTACCCCTACGTTAGAGAAACCTCCGTCGTGGAAAAGATTTTGCATAGTAACAAATCTTGTATAATCGCTAAATAAAGATAAACAGTAGTTTGCACAATCCTCTGCTGGAGCATTTCCTAAAGGAGACATTGTGTTGGCGTAGTTAAAAAATGCATTAAATCCACTAATTCCTTTACCTGCAGTTGTTAAAGTTGGAGATTGAGAAATGGTGTTGATACGCACTTTTTTCTCGATTCCGTAATGATAACCAAAGCTTCTGGCGATAGATTCTAACATACTTTTTGCTTCAGCCATATCGTTGTAATCAGGGAAAGTTCTTTGCGCAGCAATATACGTTAAAGCAACTACACTTCCCCATTCGTTAATAGCATCTAATTTTTTAGCAACAGCTAAAACTTTATGGAAGGACATTGCCGAAATATCTAAAGTTTTATGATAAAAATCGTAGCTAATTTCTGTATAATGTTTGTTTTTACGAACGTTAGGCGACATACCAATAGAGTGTAAAACAAAATCAACTTTACCACCTAAAGCCTCCATGGATTCTTTAAATAAATTTTCTAAATCCTCTTCAGAAGTAGCATCAGCAGGTATTACCTTTGCATTACATTGAGCAGCCAACTCGTTAATTTTCCCCATTCGCATTGCAATTGGAGCGTTAGTTAAAGTAATTTCAGCTCCTTCTGCAACTGCTTGCACAGCTACTTTCCATGCGATAGAATCCTCATCTAATGCGCCAAAAATAATTCCTTTTTTTCCTTTTAATAAACCTGTAGCCATAGTATTTTTTTTAAAGCACCAAATATAAATAAATCGGTGGTATTAAGGAAACTTAATTTAAATTTATCTTGTTTTTTTTGATTTTTCTTTGCGTTTTAAGCTATTTGCTTGGAAACAAAATTTACAAATCGAGTGTTTTTAAGCCAATAAAAGATTGCATCCTCGTGTTTGGGAGTGGTCCATTCTGCCTAAAATTTTTACTAGATTTGGCGATACAACTTCTGCTAAATCATCGGTTGCAATAAACGGACAGCTGTATAAATTAGCTAAATCAATGATGTTTAAAGCGCCTTTACCTTGAGCAAAATGGGTGAGTGGATCGTTGATATTGCGCACTCTAAACCTTAACCAACTTAGGGATTCAAAATAATCATGATTTAATAAATAGGCTTGGGATAACAACTCTGTCATTCCATACTCCGAGTAAATTTCTTTTATACCTAATCCTCTTTGTAAAATTTCATGTAATTCTTCTCTAACAATTTCCTTTCGCATACCCTTCATTCCGCCTGTTTCAATCACTTTTGTATTTACCAATTTAACCCCTTTTTCGGCAAGGTTTAATAAGGCAAATGTTACGCCTATTAAAATTTTAGGAATAGCAGGGTTTTGTAAGATTTTTAAGGTGCTGGGGGATAAATTGATTTCCATGATACACTTATTGGTAGTGTTTTGTTGGATTAAATTCTCTACCATGTAAATCAATGAAGATCCTTTGCGTTCCATGTAGGATGGTAATAAACCTACAATAACTTGCTGGTTATGATTTGGGAAAAAGTGATTAAACGATTTCGTAAAACTCTTTTCGTAAACAGAAACAAATGGTACAAGATGATGCGATGTATTTGGACCTGAAGTACCACTACTTGTAAAAGTTATTTGTGGTGTATAGTTTTGTAATACAACTGGATGCGATTTAAAAAACTGAATAGGTAAAAATGGAATATCTTTTAAACTGTTTATTTTTTCGGGATTTATCTTAATTAAATCGCAATATTTTCGGTAAATTTCGTTTTGTTGGTAATGCAAATCGAAAAGTGATAAAGCAATTTTTTCGAATTCAGCATTGGAGTGTGCCCGAAATATTTTATCTTCGAATGTATGTATCACAGTATGAGAAATAATCTTTTGGTAAAGGTATTAAGTATTGTTGTATTTTTGCTATTTTCATGCACAAAATCCAATGATATTAACCCAATTCCGCAAATTACTTTTAAAAAAATGCAGTTTTTTGGTCCGGCTACTATGCCAGATTCAGCTTTAATTGTGATTGGTTTTGTAGATGAAAATGGCGATTTAGGGAATGAGGATAGTACTACCAATTGCGTAATGAGATATTGGGAACGTATTAATTTAAATAATATCGAATTTCCGCAATTTAAACGCACTTATACACTTCCAAATTTATCTCCGGATGCAAAAAATAAATATATTTCGGGTGAAATTGAGTTAATTATAAAACCTGCTCCAGTGTTTAATATTTTTAGTGATAGTTTATATTTTTGGGAAGTTCAAATTTGGGATAGGGCAGGAAATGCAAGTAATATAGTTAAAACACCTTTGTATGATAAAAAATAGTTTATTGTATTTATTGGTGTTGTGGGTTGTGCAAATTAAAGCAACTGCTTTGTTAATTCCTATGGATAACACACAGGCCAATCATTTAAAAGCTTACGGAATTGCTTATATTGCTTTACAAAACGAGGTACAAACAGATTGGTTGTTAAATTATCGTGGGGGTAGTTTTGCTTTTGAACGCAATGCGATTTTAGAAAAAGAATGTAAAATTAGAGGGGTTTCGTTTGAGTTAGTTGCAGATGTTCAATATCAAGGAATTTTAAACCAAATTGCCGATCCTGGTGTTAATATGGATGTTATTCGTTTGGAAAAAGCGCCTCGTGTTGCGGTTTATTCTCCTAAAAATAAACAACCTTGGGATGATGCGGTTACGTTAGCAATGACTTACGCTGAAATTCCTTATACTGTTGTGTACGATGAAGATATTATTAGTGGAGCTTTAAAAAAATACGATTGGTTGCATTTGCATCACGAAGATTTTACTGGGCAATATGGTAAATTTTGGTACAGTTATAAATCCGAGGCTTGGTTTAAAGAATATGTTAGATTTAATGAAAGTTTAGCAGGCAAATTAGGTTTCTCAAAAGTGTCGATGTTAAAATTAGGTGTTGCACTAAAAATAAAAGAATATGTTGGGAATGGAGGATTTATGTTTGCGATGTGTGCTGCTACAGATTCGTATGATATTGCTTTGGCTGCTCATTTAACAGATATTTGTGGGGATATGTTTGATGGTGACCCTATGGATGCACAGGCGCAAAAAAAACTAGATTTTAACAATGCTTTTGCATTTAAGGACTACGAATTGGTTGCCAATCCTGCCGAGTATGAGTTTAGTGCTATTGATGCTACGCTTGATCATAGTAAATTGGTGGAATCACAAGGGGTGAAAAACGATATTTTTACTTTGTTTGATTTTAGCGCAAAATGGGATCCTATCCCTTCGATGCTTTGTCAGAACCACGAAAAAATAATTAAAGGTTTTATGGGGCAAACTACTGCTTTTAGAAAACAATATATCAAATCCAATGTTTTGGTAATGGGCGAAACTAAAGCTGTGGGATCAGCTAAATATATTCATGGCGAATATTTAAAAGGTACATGGACTTTTTTTGGAGGTCACGACCCCGAAGACCATACGCATCGAGTTCACGACCCACCTACCGATTTAAACTTATACCCTAATTCGCCAGGATACCGTTTGATTTTAAACAATGTATTGTTTCCTTCGGCAAAAAAGAAAAAACAAAAAACATAAATCCTTTTGATACAATTTGTTAAAAACATATTTATTCCCAATTTAACACTTATATTTTTTGGTGTTTTAATTGTTTTTGCAAGTATATTTTGGGAATTATCTTTTTATCAATTATTGGGAAATACCATCGTTTTTGGTATTTCCCTTTTTTTGGCTTTTTTTTTATTAAGCGATTTAAAATCAAAAAAGTCCAACCATTGGGCTTGGGTTTTTTTATTGCCAGCAGCTAATTATTTTATTTTTCTAGAGTTGTATAGTTTAATTTTTGTGGATTTAAACCATAAAATAGCTATACTGCTTTTTGTTTTTTTGTATTTCATTTTGTTTAAAATTGTACGCAATTTAATCGAAAGCAATAAAAAACGAAAATTAGCAGAGTTAAACGAGTTAAAAAATCAATTGGCTAATGTTCAATACAATATTTTAAAATCTAAAAACGTAATTTGGTTTTTAAAAAGATGTTTGCAAGATGCAAAAAAACTAATCGCATTAAACGATAAAAAAGCTTTAAGTTATATCGATTTACTAACGGTTTTAATAAGGTATTTATTACAAAGTAGGGATATGATTTTAGTTGGCTTAAAAAAGGAAATCGAAATGGCTAATAGCTTGCAGCAGTTGCATTTTATCGAAAATAATATTCCAATAAACTTTACTATTTCTATCCAAGAGGAGGAGTTGGAAAAATATAAGGTGCCACCTTTTGTGTTGCAAATTTTACTGGATCAAATATTACTTAGAGTTCCTATTATTGGTGTTACCAGCTTAGAAATTTATATCGAAAACCAAGTTTATTTGGTGTTTAAATATTACAAAAAAGTTAAAACCAAGGATTTAAGCGAGGAATTTAGGGATTTAATCATCGATTTACAATCGCGCTACGATGCCATTGGCGAATATTCTACCATTCAAACTATTGTTATCCAAAATCAAAATTTTATTAAAGTACCTTTAATTAAATAGTTTGGCTTAGCTTATCATTACAATATAAAATACTACTTTTGCAATTATGTGTGGAATTAACGGATTAATTGGATTGGATATTCAAATCAGACAAGAAATTTTGTCTGAAATGAATTTTGCTATCCAACATCGCGGTCCGGATGCAAAAGGCGAATTACACCATCAAAATTGTAGCTTAGGGCATTTGCGTTTAAGTATTTTGGATTTAAGCGAACATGCTAATCAGCCGATGGAAACGGAGCGTTTTGCGATGGTGTACAATGGCGAGGTGTATAATTTCCCGGAGTTACGTGCCGAGTTAGGTTTGATTTGTAGCACACAATCGGATACGGAGGTGATTTTAAAGGGCTACGAAAAAATTGGAAATGCAATTTTTAGTAAATTAAACGGAATGTTTGCGATTGCGATTTTAGATAAACAAACGCAAGAAGTTGTGTTGGTGCGCGATCGTTTGGGGATTAAACCTATTTACCTGTATCAAAAAAATAATATAATTGCTTTTTCATCCGAGTTAAAAGCTTTAAAGAAATTGCAAAATTTCGGATTT
>JBEEPA010000286.1:0-4539 GCA_041191385.1 Bacteroidota bacterium
AGCGTTATCTGATTCGGGTTTTGTATTCGACCCCTCTTCAGGAGATTCATTTTCTACCAATCCAATTGGTTTAGAAATTATCAACCAATTAAAAGAAGGAAAATCTGTTGAATCCATCAAAAAAAATTTATTAGAGAAATATATGATAGATGAAACAACTGTAGAAAAAGATATCTATGATTTTATAAATATGTTAGTAAAGTTAAATGTTGCTGAAGAAAAAAAAGCCGACTAATTTTTTAAACCTACCTAAACATGAACTCCAATAAAAAACAAATTACTATAGCAGTTACAGGCTTAAATGCTATTGATAGTCCAGGGCCGGGCATACCTGTTATTAGAGGTTTAAAGGAAAGTAAAGATTATGATGTACGCATAATTGGCCTTTCTTATGAATCCCTAGAACCAGGATTATACATGCATGATCTTGTGGACAAATCCTATCAAATACCCTATCCATCCAGTGGTGCAGATAGTTTAATTACACGATTAAGTTATATACATTCTATTGAGCATTTGGATTTAATAATTCCAAATTTTGATGCTGAGTTATACAATTTTATTAAACTAGGACCTCAACTGGAAAAAGAAATGGGTATAAAAACTTTTATGCCTACTGTGGAACAATTTGATGAAAGGCACAAAGCTAATTTAAATGAATTTGGAGATAAATATGGCATTAAAGTTCCTAAAAGTAAAATGATATTTTCTAGTTCGGAAATTTTTAAATTACACGACGAATTTACTTTTCCTTTGGTTGTAAAAGGTAAATTTTATGATGCATCTATCGCTTACAACCAAGAACAAGCCGTAACGCAATTTAATAAAATTAGTGCTAAGTGGGGTTTACCCATCATTATTCAAGAGTTTGTGCACGGACAAGAAGTAAATGTTACAGCTTTAGGAGATGGTGAAGGTACTTTAATTGGAGCTGTGGCCATGCGAAAAACCTATATAACTGATAAAGGAAAAGCATGGGCAGGAATATCTATACACGATGATAAACTACTAGAAATGACTAAAAATGTGGTTGAATCTAGTAAATGGAAAGGTGGTTTAGAGTTGGAAATTATTAAAACTTCTAACAACGATTATTATTTATTAGAAATTAATCCTAGATTTCCTGCTTGGGTATATTTAGCAGTAGGATGCGGACAAAATCATCCCGAAGCATTAATGAAAATGGCTATGGGCGAAAAAATTAAACCTTTTACAGAGTACACCATAGGTAAAATGTTTGTTCGTTATGCGTATGATATGATTGTGGATTTAAAAGAATTTGAAAAAATTAGTACCACTGGAGAATTATAAAACAATAAAAATCTTTAAATTTTAATGTTATGAAAAAATTACAATACGAACGCCCGCTAATTACAAAATTAAATACTGGCGTAACTAATAAATTTGGAACAAAAACCGAATATGCTCCTGTTACGCATATTGATGGAAACTCTGTGAAAGAATTAATAGGTAAATTTGGTTCTCCATTATTTGTGATATCCGAAAAAACAATTCGTGAAACTTTTCAATCTGCCAAAAGAGCTTTTACAACTAGATATCCAAAAGTTCAATTTGCATGGTCGTATAAAACAAACTACATCAATGCAGTATGTAATGTTTTTCATCAAGAAGGTTCTTGGGGTGAAGTTGTATCAGGTTTTGAGTATAAAAAAGCTTTAAAAAATAATGTTCCAGGCACTAAAATTATTTTTAACGGACCGGATAAAACTGTTGAAGATTTAACTTCGGCTATTCAAAACGATTCACTAATTCATATCGACCATTTAGATGAATTGTATTTAATTAAGGAATTAGCTTTAGAATTGAAAAAAAGACCAAGAGTAGCCATTAGAGTAAACATGGACACTGGAGTTTATCCAATTTGGGACAGATTTGGATTTAATTACGAAAACGGACAAGCGTGGGATGCCATCAATAAAATCATGTTGAATGATGCAATGGATTTAGTAGGATTACATACCCATATTGGTACATTCATGTTATCTCCTAACGCCTATGGAATTGCAGCAGCAAAACTATCAGAATTGGCTTTAGCGGTAAAAAATAAATTCAAAAAATCTATTCAATATTTGGATTTAGGTGGAGGTTTCGCATCCAAAAACACTTTAAAAGGAAGTTATTTACAAGGAGCGGATTATGTTCCCACTTTTGATCAATATGCCGAAGCAATTTCAACTGCGATTTTAAATGCAGGTTTTGTAGAAAATGAATTGCCTTTATTGATTTTAGAATCTGGAAGATCTTTAATTGATTCTGCAGGATATTTATTAGGTAGTGTAATTTCTAATAAACGTTTATCTGATGGTAGAAGGGCTACCATTATGGATTTTGGTGTAAATATTTTATTTACTTCGTTTTGGTACGATCATAAAATTTCTCCAGCTCAAGAGTTTTCTCAATATACTGAGGACGCCGTTTTATATGGTCCTTTATGTATGAATATTGATGTTATTAGAGAAAATGTAACACTTCCTCCTTTAAAAAGAGACGACCATGTTGTTGTACATGCTGTAGGTGCATATAACATGACACAATGGATGCAGTTTATAGCACTAAGACCTGCTGTTGTGATGATTGATATGAATCAAAAAACTCATGTTATTAGAAATAAAGAAACTTTGGGAAGTATTGAAGAAGGAGAACAAATGCCAGAATATTTAAAATCTTTTAAATTATAATAACATACAATAGGCTCATGTTTAAATTAAAAATTCAATTTTATTGGGAAGCCCTAATCAATAGTTATAGCCAAATTTTCTTTTCTAATCACAAGTGGTTTGGCTATTTGCTATTGTTGGCTTCTTTAGTAAATCCTTATGTGGGTATTGCAGGAATATTAGCTGGATTAATTGCCATTATTGTTTCGGATATTATTGGTTTTAACGAAGAAACTATACGATCTGGTTTATACTCCTTTAACTCCATCATGGTAGGATTTATAATTGGTTTATTTTATAAATTAAGTTTCCCAACAGTAGGTTTTTTAATTTTAGCCTCAATTTTTACAGCATTTTTTTCTGTTTGGTTAAAAAGTTTTTTTTCGGCTTATGCCATTCCAATTTTAGGAATTCCTTTTGTATTAGGTGTATGGACAGTTTTATTGGGTGCAAACGAATTTAAAGCTATTGAATTAAGCGAAAAAGGTATTTATACTGTAAATGAATTTTATGTTTTTTGGGGTGAAGAACTCGGGTTATTGATATATAACATTAGTTTATTTAAATTACCCTTATTAATTGATGTATACCTAAAATCTTTAGGTGCAATTTTTTTACAATATAATTTATTGGTTGGTGGATTTATTGCTTTAGGATTATTGATTTATTCTAGAATTGCATTTTCGCTTTCGATAATTGGATTTTTTACCGGATATTATTTCTGTTGGTATTTCCAAGGAGACATGAATGAACTGGAATACAGTTACATAGGTTTTAATTACATATTATCTAGTATAGCATTAGGTGGTTTTTTTATTATACCTTCTGGCAGATCTTATTTTTTATCTATACTTTCTGCTGTTTTAATTGCCCTTTGTATTAGTGCTTTGGGTTCATTTTTTGTAACCTTCGGACTCCCAATTTATTCTCTTCCATTTTCTTTAGTTGTAATTTTAATTTTATTTGTATTATACCAAAGACAGCATACACGAAAATTATTTATTGTACAACAGCAATTGTTTTCTCCCGAAAAAAATTTATATGCTTTTCATCATCAAGCCGAACGATATAAAAACGATATATTTTACCATATACATCTACCTTTTTATGGAGAATGGAATGTTTCGCAAGCGCATAATGGTAAAATAACACATAAAGGGGAATGGCAGTATGCATTTGATTTTGTGATTACAGATAATCAAGAAAAAACATATCAAGATAACGGAGTAAATGTAGAGGATTTTTATTGTTATAATGTTCCTGTTTTAGCTCCTGCAGATGGATGGGTGGTGGATATTTTAGATAATATACCAGATAACGAAATTGGAGGTGTGAATATAGAAAATAACTGGGGCAATGCAATTGTTATTAAACATGCCGATTTTTTATATTCTAAATTAACGCATTTAAAAGAATCAACTTTTAAATTTAAAGTGGGCGATTTTGTAAAAAAAGGTGATGTTATAGCAACTTGTGGAAACTCGGGCAGATCTCCAGAACCACACATACATTTTCAATTACAAACTACTCCTTTTATTGGTGCCAAAACTTTAAAATATCCTTTAGCATATTTTGTTTCTAAACATATTGATGGATATAAATTTCACTCTTTTGAATATCCAGTTGAGAATCAAAAAATAAGTAAAATTTTAACTACTCCTATTGTAACTAATGCTTTTAATTTTGTTCCTGGAATGACTATTAAATGGCTGTTAAATGATACAAATGAAATTGTAATTTGGGAAGTTTTTACAAATTCGTATAATCAAGTGTATATATATTGTCAGCAAAGTAAATCTATTGCCTATTTACAAAACAACGGAATTTTACATTATTTCACTTCATTTGAAGGTGATGAGAA
>JBEEPA010000287.1:0-3622 GCA_041191385.1 Bacteroidota bacterium
TTTTAAATGGAGATTACAGAAATGCTTTAGTAGTGGATAACGTAGAACAATATCATATCAAAAACGTTGTAAAAAAATTTATAAACTTAGTTTAGATTCACGTAGAGGATAGGAAATGAGTTTTGAGAATGATAGCGGAGAATGATGAGGGTTAACTAAAGGCTATAGCGTGCATGGTAAATTAAAACTTATCAAAGTTTAAAAATATTCCTCAGCTTTTTAATAATCTTCATCATCCACTTTGGATTTGTTAACAAATTTGGAGATGTAGATGGAGATTTCGTATAAAATTACAATTGGAATGGATACTAAAATCTGACTAAAAACATCTGGTGGAGTGATGATTGCTGATAACAATAAGGTACCAACAAAGGAGTGTTTGCGATATTTACGCATGCCTTCAGCTGTAATTAATCCTATTTTAGATAAGAAGTATACCAATATAGGTAGTTCAAAAACAACTCCGCTGGCTAAGGTGGTAGAAACTAAAATCCCCATGTAAGAAGATAGTGAAGGAAGATTTTGTACAGAATCCGAAACTTTAAAATTACCTAAAAAGTTAATGGATAAGGGAGCAATTAAATAATATCCAAATAAAATTCCGGATAAAAATAAAATGGTTGTGAAAAAAACTAAACCTCGAGCATTTTTTTGCTCTTTTTTATACAAAGCTGGGCGGATAAACAACCAAAATTGATAAATTATATATGGAAACATAATTACAATACCGCCTATAAATGCCACGAGCATTGCTGTCATGAATTGCGTGGTCATTTGTGGCGCAATTACATTTAAACTTACTTTTTCGAAACAACCCACCATAGGATCTACAAAATCTGCCACACTGTAATGCAACCAATGGGTTAATTTACACATGTATTGATAAGTGAAAAAATTAGGGTCTAAAGGGGCAAAAATTATATAATCAAATACTTCTTCGATAAAAATAAATACTACGATAGCGCCTATTAAAATGGCTAATAAAACTCTAAACAACAAACCTCTTAAAGCCTCTAGGTGCTGTAAAAAAGTCATGTTATCACTATTTTCTGCAGTTGTATTTCTTCTTTTAAACATTAGTCTATTAAACCTTCTTTAATTAAATCGTGAATATGAACAATCCCAGCGTAATCCCCACTTTCATTTACTACAACTAATTGCGAAATATTATTATTTTGCATTAAATCTAAGGCATCAACAGCCAGGGTGCCCAAAGATACGGTTTTTGGATTTTTAGTCATTATATCCTGCGCAATAAATCCTGTTAAATTTAAATTTTTTTGCAACATTCGTCGGATATCCCCATCGGTGATAATACCTAAAATTTTATTTTGATTTAAAACCACCGCTGCACCTTGACGTTTTTTTGTAATTTCATCAATCACAAAACTTAAATCGCTATGTATATCTACAAAAGGTTTTTGGTTAGATTGTACAATATCTGCCAAGGTTAAAAATAATTTTTTCCCCAAAGCTCCTCCAGGATGAGATTTTGCAAAATCCTCCACTGTAAAATTATTAAGATGCATAAGAGCAACTGCCAAAGCATCGCCCAAAGCCAATTGCGCCATAGTACTACTGGTGGGCGCCAAATTATTTAAACAAGCCTCGCGATTTACTGCACTATCTAAAATAAAATCGGCAGATTGTGCCAAATAACTATTTAACTTACCTGTAATTGCTATTAAAATATTGCCACGTTGTTTGATAAAAGGAATCAAAACTTTTATCTCTGGGCTATTACCACTATTAGAAATACAAATAACTACATCTTCCTTTTGTAAAATACCTAAATCGCCATGTAAAGCATCGGCAGCATGCATAAAAATTGCAGGCGTGCCTGTGCTATTAAATGTAGCCACTAACTTTTGTGCTATGTTACCACTTTTTCCAATTCCGGTAACAATTAATCGGCCTTTAGCCTCAAAAATTGCTTGAGCAGCCTTAGCGAAATTTTGGTTGATTTTTGATGAAACATTCATCAATTCCTCAATTTCTATTTTAAAAGTATTTTGTGCAATCCCTATTATTTGTTGGTAATCCATAACTTTTAACAAATTTGTTTGTAATTTACATGCTTAAAATTGGACTTTAACCAACTAAAAACTTATATTTGAGTAAGCATACAAAATTATTCAATTTTTATACAACAAACTAATTTAATGGAACTAGTCAAACAGGATTGTAAAAAAGCCTTAAAAAAATACTTTGGTTTTGATAAATTTAGAGGACAACAAGAAGAAATAATCAACAATATTTTAGCAGGTAACCACACCTTTGTTTTAATGCCAACAGGCGGAGGAAAATCGTTATGTTATCAATTACCCGCTTTAATCTCCGAGGGAGTTTGTGTGGTAGTTTCGCCTTTAATTGCCTTAATGAAAAACCAAGTGGATGCCATTAGAGGATTTTGTGATGAAGAAAGTGTGGCGCATTATTTAAACTCATCTTTAACAAAAGCAGAAATTTTAAAAGTTAAAGAAGATGTTACCAATTTAAAAACTAAATTGTTGTACGTAGCACCCGAATCACTTACAAAACCAGATAATATCGCTTTTTTACAATCGGTTAAATTATCGTTTTTTGCTATTGATGAAGCGCATTGTATATCGGAATGGGGACATGATTTTAGGCCCGAATACCGAAAATTAAAATCGATTATTGAAGAAATTGAGCAAGTTCCAATCATAGCTTTAACCGCAACTGCAACACCTAAAGTACAACAAGATATTCAAAAAACTTTAGGAATGACGGATGCTACTGTATTTAAATCGTCGTTTAACCGAGACAATTTGTATTATGAGGTTAGACCAAAATTTAATTTCCAAAAAGAGGTTATACAATACATCAAAAAAAATCAAGGAAAATCGGGTATTATATATTGTTTAAGTAGAAAAAAAGTGGAGGAAACTGCTGAGTTTTTAAACTTAAACGGCATAACTGCTCTTCCATATCACGCTGGTTTGGATGCACATACTCGTGCAAAACACCAAGATATGTTTTTAATGGAGGAAGTAGATGTGATTGTGGCAACTATTGCTTTTGGGATGGGGATTGATAAACCTGATATTAGATATGTAATACACCATGATATTCCTAAAAGTATTGAGGGTTACTATCAAGAAACGGGGCGAGCTGGAAGAGATGGTGGCGAAGGAAAATGTATTGCATTTTACAACTACAAAGACATTGAAAAATTAGAGAAATTTTTGGTAGGGAAAACTGTTGCCGAAAAGGAAATGGGAAAACAATTGTTGCACGAAATGGTTAGTTTTGCCGAATCTGCAATGTGTAGAAGAAAAGTTTTACTAAACTATTTTGGCGAAAAATACGATGATTCCAAGTGTAGCAATATGTGTGATAATTGCGCCCACCCTAAAGAAAAGTTTGAAGGGAAAGAATATGTTTTAATGTTATTGAAATTAGTTATTGAATTAAACCAAAAACATAAAAGTAATTATTTATCGGATTTTTTAGTTGGACAAAAAAACTTAGAGATAAACGAATACAAACATTACGAACATCCTTTGTTTGGGTGCGGAAAAGAAAAAGAACAAAAATTTTGGAATGCTGTAATTAGGCAAACAGTTGTTTTAGGCTTTTTAGAAAAAGAAATTGAAAC
>JBEEPA010000288.1:0-5963 GCA_041191385.1 Bacteroidota bacterium
AATTAAAGCTACTAAACATATTATTTTTAGCACTTTAGTTACTTCTCGTGAGGATTTAAATGGCGCTATTGCGGGTAGAATTTACGATTTTTACAAAATGCAAATCAAATTAGCAATTAAAGCACAAACTAATTTTAACTTAAACAACAATGAAGACTAAATTTTTATACATATGTTTAATCTGCTTTACAATTGCTAAAGCTCAAGGGCCTTTAAATTCTTATTTTATGGATTACAATCCATATTCGTATTACTTAAATCCTGGTAAATTACCCAATTTTAAAACTTTTGTTGCTTTTCCTGCTTTAGGTAACTTTAATACTACTGCATACTCTAGTGTTGCTTTTAATAAAGCTTTTAACCAAGGAAATGTGGATTTATATCAACTTTTAAGCGAATTAAAACCTAAAAATAATTTTGGATTTAGTCAAAATATAAATGTTTTAGCATTTGGCTTCTCGCCTAGTGAAAAAAGTTATTTTAGTTTTAGTACTGGTGTAAAAACCGATTTTAATTTTGGATTAAGCAAGGATTTTGCTGGTTTGTTTTTATTAGGCAATGGTCATCCTGATTATTTAGGTAAAACTGCTGATTTTACAGGAACTGGTTTAAAATCAAATGCTTATGCAGATATTAATTTAGGATATACAAGAGTTATAAATGATAAGCTAACTATTGGAGCAAACTTTAAACTTTTACATGGGGTAGGTGCTGCTGGTTTTGATTTAAAAGGAGTTGGAGTTTATACAGATGCAGATACTTGGGAAAACACTTTTACTTCCGATTTTGAAATTTATGTAACAGATGTTGAAACTTCCAATGAAGATGATTACGGTATTCCTGGGAATTTTAATTATTCAGGGTTTAAATTTGGAAAAAATTTAGGTTTTGGTTTAGATCTGGGTGCGTCTTATAAGTTAACCGATAAAATCGAATTAAGTGCTAGTGTTGTAGATTTAGGCTCTATTAAATACAAAAATGCTATAAGATATTACAACGATGGTAGTTCATTTTCATTTGAGGGGGTAGATTTTAATGAAATTTCAAACGATGAAAATTCTAATTTTGGTGATGCTTTAATGGATACTTTAAGTTCGATTTTTGGGCTAAAAAAAGATTCGAATGTTAGTTATACAAGTTATTTACCAACAAGATTTATTATAGGAGGAAAATACCAATTAAATAAATTTTTTACAGTTGATGCATTGTACTCAGGAAGATTTATTCACAACACCATGCAAAGTTCATTAGTAATTGGCTCGGGTGTAAAAGTAGGTAAAGTTTTAAGTGCACGTTTAAGTTATGGTATAGTTAATAACAGTTATTTTAATATAGGTTCTGGTATTACCTTAAATTTAGGTGCATTCCAAGTTTTTGCAGTTGCTGATAATTTTATAGGATTTAGTCAAGTAGATTACAGCCGTTTCTTGAACGTTAGCGCCGGAATGAACTTCGTTTTTGGTAGAGGTAGAACTTATGAACCTAAAAAATCCGAAGATAAGCCAGCAGAATAATTCACGTTTAGAAAGTAACTAAAATTAGTTTTATTTTATGAAATTTTGCAAAGCTTTTAACGAATTTTCTGCGTCTTCTAAAAAGCATAAATGTCCGCCTTTTTCGGAGAGGTAAAATTTGGATTCGGGGTTGAGTTCACTTTGTTCCAAAAGGGTATCGTAGGGCACAATTTTATCTAACTTACCTATAATAAAATGTACGGGATAGGGTGCAAATTTTAAAATAATTTCTTTATTGTCGCGTACTCTCATGCCTTCTAAAGCAGCAATAATTCCTTGTTTTGGTGTGCTTAATGCCAGTTGAACAGTTTTTTGGATATCTTCTTGTAGTTCTGGATTGGTTTTATTTGCAAACAAATTTGGAATGGCTTCCTTGATAAACAATTCGTGATTTTTTTTCACCACTTTAATTGCTCTTAATCTGTCTTCTTTTTTAGTTTCGCTATCGTCCTTTGCTGTGGAATTAAACAAACAAATTCCGCTGGTATTATCGGGGAATAACTCCCCAAAAGCCAAAGCTACATAACCACCCATGGAATGTCCAACGATGAATGATTTCCTAAATTTTTCGTGTTTTAAAACTGCAAAAATCATATTCGCCATATCGTTCATGGTGTGTATATAACCTAAACAACCGGTTTCACCATGTCCTAATAAATCAATTGCAATTACATTGTAGTTTTGCGCTAAAACAGTTTGATAATCTGTCCAAATTTCTTTTCGTTCCAAAAATCCATGCAAAAAAACTACATTTTTAGCACCCGATTTTTTTCGATGAACAGTATAGGCAATTTCGATACCTTTGTAATGCAAATAATTTGTCATTTCCCCACAATTTTCACGAAAATAAATATTCCTTTTGGAACAAAAAAATATAGTTTCTTCTCATTTTTTTTATGGAACATTTTTGTTCAATATTTTTTTACAGTAGCTTTACAATACTAAGTTTACATAAGATATGAGATTTGTTTTAGGATTGTTTTTAATCGTTTGCAGTAGTGTATTGGCGCATGAAAATCATTCTAAAGTAGTACTACAAAAAAACACTTTTGTTGAGGTAGAAGACTATGATTTATGGGTAAGGTTTATGCCTGAAGCTGAAAAAATTAAAGGTGTAAATAAAATGAGTTTGCATTTTACTCAAAATACAGATACTTTATGGGTGCATTTGGATACTGTATTTAATTTAGAAAAAATAGAAATTAATCAGCAAAACATTTCCAATATCATACGTAGAGGCAAAAATATTGGGGTGGTATATCCTTTTTCTTCTGATTCAAAATACTTATGTGCAGTGCATTATTCGGGAAAACCTCATCAAGCAAAAAAAGCACCTTGGGATGGGGGAGTGGTTTGGAAAAAAGATTCGTTACAAAAACATTGGGCAGGAGTTGCTTGCCAATTAAATGGTGCGCATTTGTGGTGGCCTAATTTGGACGATTTTTGTAACCGTCCGCAAAAAATGAAAATTACTTTGGATGTTCCTGCGCCTTATCAAGCCGTTTCTAACGGAAAATTACACGATTCATTACAGGTGTTGGAGGAAGGTTTAACTTACAATCGTTTTATTTATTTAGTTTCGTATCCAATTGTAAATTATAATGTTACGTTTTACATCGGACAGTTTTCTCTGTATCAAAATACCTATACTACCGCACAAAATAAATCCCTAAACATACATTTTTATTACTTGCCTTATCAAAGCAAAAAAATAGAGTATTTAACCCAACAAATTGCACCTATGTTAAAAATTTATGAGGAATTATTTGGCGAGTATCCTTTTGTATACGATGGATTTAAATTGATAGAATCACCTTATTTAGGCATGGAACATCAAAGTGCAATTGCTTACGGAAATCAATATTTAAATGGTTATTTAGGGAAACAAATGAAAGGGATTGATTTTGATTATATTTTGATTCATGAAACTGCGCACGAGTATTTGGGCAATCATTTAACCATGTGTAATGCTGCGGATATGTGGATTCATGAAGCTTTTGCAACTTATACCGAAGCTTTGTTTGTGGAAAAAAAATACGATTATCAGCAATATAAAAATTATATGGTGTACAATAAAAGAGGAATTGTTAACGACAAACCAATTTATGGAAATCCGGAATATAACCAATCTGGAAGTAGAGATATGTACCGAAAAGGCGCTTGGATTATCCACGGATTTAGATATGCTTTAAACGATGATGTGCTGTTTTTTAGTATTTTAAAAAATATTCATAAAGATTTTGCTTATCAAAATATTAGTTCACAAGAGTTTATAAATTATTTAATAAAACACACCCATTCAAAATTAAAAATGTATTGGAATTGGTATGTATATCAAAAGGATTTACCAAAATTACAATTACAAGTTATAAGTGATAGCAAGGTGCAAATTCAATGGCTCAATACCCCACCAAACTTTTCGTTACCAGTATATCTTAATGGTAAAAAAATTAATATACAATCGGGTAATTATCGTTGGGATTCAAAGGATATTCAAGAAATCCAAAATCAAATCAACAACCATTATTTAATTCAATGGGAGTGATAAAAGTTTTAATTTTAATACAACATTCCAAATAACCATAAAGGAATTTTGTTTCCAAATCCAATTTCAATATCATCTGCCACCACAAAAGCTTGGTCTATTTGAGCAATTTGTTTTTTGTTTTTATTTTTTCCACCCACTTCAAAAATAAATTGCTGGTTTACTAAAAAGTCGGCTTTTTCCGTGTAATAAATTCGTTGGGTATTGCTTAACTGATTGTAAAAAAAGGTTTCTCTTAAAGTTCCAATTTCGGTATTATTCATTCCCAAAGCATACATTAAATTGGTGTTTTGTATAAATATTTTCTCGGGTTTTTGGAGCTGTTTATTACCTTTAGCATCACTTTTAACTAGTAATATTATTTGTGCTTCTTCCAATATTTGCAAGTATTTTAATAAGGTACGATGATCACTTACTTCTATTAAAGTACCTAAGTTTTTCATGTTTGGAATATACGGAACTGTTGTGCTTATTGCACCTAATAATCTTTTTAGTTGTTCCTTTGCTTGTGTAGAAATCGATGTTAAATATGGTAAATCCGTATCTATAATTAAGTTAATCACTTGTTGTAACTGATGATAATAAACCGCTTCGTTGTTTTTATAAAAAGGATAATATCCAGTTTTTAAATAATTTTTAAAATGAGGAATGGGTTTAAATTTTTGAGTTAATTCACTTGCAATATCAGTATGATTAGTTAGTAAATCGTTAAAAGTTATGGCATTTGTTTGTATAATATTGTTAAGCGATAAGTATTCCCTAAAGGATAAACCGCTTAATAAATAGCTGGCTTTTCTTCTGCTTAAATCCCCTCCGCCTTTAAATAAATGTAGGATAGAGGAGCCCGAGTAAACTATTTTTAGTTCGGGAAATGAATCTTTTATATTTTTTAACTCCAGCGACCAATCCGAGTTTTTATGTTTGGATGGATAACGGTGGATTTCGTCCATGAATAAATATTCGCCGCCATATTTTACAAAAGTATTTGCAAAATCAAATAAACTTTGGGTAAAAAAATACGGTAAATCCAACGAAACATATATTACTTTATGTCCCTTTTTTTTAATTTCTTGTGCTTTTTGTAGCATTAAAGTGGTTTTTCCAACGCCTCGGCTTCCCCTAATTTCAATTAAATGCATATTCCAATCGATTTCATTGAGTAAACTTCTTTTAAAATCGGTTTTAGCGGTTTGGATTAATCTGTTGCTAATTTCAAAAAGTGCTTCCATTAAATTGTGTTTGATTACAACAAATTTAGTTTAAAAATTGTAATCAATTACAATTTTTAAAACTATTTAATTGTAATTAATTACAACTTTTAGTGTCGTTATATTAAAATACTAACTCAATATTATCAAAAAAATGGGTTTGTTTTGTTCTTGGAATTACTTCTAAAGAGATATTATTGGTTAAAATTCACTATTAAATATTTGTACTAGGCTTATGTATTCTTATATTTAAATATTAATCATTAATTTTTAAAGTTATTATCCTATATTTAATGTCTAAATTTATTAATTACCTTTATTCTAAACTTAATTTCAAATGAAAGTAAAATCAATTTTTATAAATCTTCCAGTGAAGGATTTACAAAGTACTAGAAATTTTTGGACAGCGTTAGGTTTTTCATTTAACGAAAACTTTTCGGATGATAAAGCACTGTGTTTGGTTTTAAATGAAGGTACTATGTACTCCATGTTAATTACGCACGAAATGTTTAAAACTTTTACGCATAAGCCAATTGCTGATGGTACAAGTACCCAAGTTTTAACTGCTATTGAGGTAGATAGTAAAGAACAAGTTGATACTATTGTAAAACTTGCTTTACAAAATGGAGCAAAAAGATATAGAGAGGGTGCTGATCATGGTTGGATGTATTATGATAGTTTTGAAGATTTAGATGG
>JBEEPA010000289.1:0-7987 GCA_041191385.1 Bacteroidota bacterium
GGACAGGAATTGTGGCTAAATTAATTAGCAAATACAACGAAAAAGAGGAAGATAGAATTAAAAAAACTATCGAAACGTATTAAAATATAGTGTTGTGAGGTATTTATTTTTATTAGTAGTAAGTATTTTTTCTTTAAGCTCGTTTTCACAAGAAAACCCACGAATGGTGGATACAGAATGGTTTTATTTATCTGCATCCTCTGTTTATGCTATCGAAAACCAAGATGTTGGTTTTGCGGGTAGATTTTCGTTCCCAATGCAACGTGGTTTTAATTTGTGCGGACAAATTACTTATTTTTCGCCTCAAATTAATACTAAATATGAGGAGGTTAGATATTTATGGTTTGTAGAATTGGTTCCTTATCGTACTTATCACTTTAGTTTTAATTTAACTGCTGGCTTAGATCAAGGTTTTGTAAAACGCACAAGTGGATTTGATTTTTTAGAGCCCTCTAATCGTTATATTCGTGATAATAGCGCTATGTTTGGCTTTGGTGTAGAATATCAGTGGCATTATTTATCCTTAATTGCGGATCATAAATATTATCCCGAAATATACAGTAATCATTCCTCAATTGGAATTAAAGTTATGTTTTTCGAAAATCACGAAATTCGTAAAAAATATCAAGCGTATAAAATGCGTAAAAAACGCCAATCCTCTAGAGGAAAAGGATCTAACGAATAAATTATCATGAGAGGTAAAAAAAAGGCTCTGCCTATTTTAAAGGAAGTAACCATATTAGATGCTGGCAGCAAAGGAAAATCTATTGCCAGAGTGGACGACAGAGTGGTTTTTGTAACAGGTGTTGTACCTGGTGATGTGTGCGATTTACAAGTTATAAAAAAGAAACAAAGATATTACGAGGCTAAACCAATTCATTTTCACAAATTATCCAATCAGCGTGCAACTCCATTTTGTGAGCATTTTGGCGTTTGTGGTGGTTGTAAATGGCAGGATATGTTGTACGATAAACAATTATTTTACAAGCAAAAAGAGGTTAACGATAATTTTAAACACTTGGGTAAATTTGAGTTTCCCGAAATCGAACCCATTTTAGGTGCACCCAAAACACAATTTTATCGCAATAAATTAGAGTTTACTTTTTCTAATAAAAAATGGTTAACAACTAATCCAAAAGATGTTGCTAGCCAAGATGAAAACATGAATGGATTAGGTTTTCATGTACCCGGTAA
Source organism: Bacteroidota bacterium (assembly GCA_041191385.1). Taxonomy (GTDB): domain Bacteria; phylum Bacteroidota; class Bacteroidia; order Flavobacteriales_C; genus JBEEPA01. The sequence goes on from JBEEPA010000289.1 coordinate 1,195, forward strand.
ATTTGATAAAGTGGTGGATATAGATGCTTGTTATTTACAAACCGAAAGCTCTAACGAAATTCGTGATTTTATCAAACAATTTACTTTACAAAACAATTTTACATATTTCGATATCCGCAATCAGGTTGGTTTAATGCGTAATTTAATTATTCGCACTTCTTCCACAGGGGAATTAATGGTAATTGTTATTTTTCACGAAAATATTCAGGATAAAATTCAGGCTTTATTGTCTGCTGTTCAACAAAAATTTCCTATAATTACTTCTCTATTGTATATCATCAATCCTAAAAAAAACGATACTATTAACGATTTAGAAGTAATTACTTTTAGTGGTAAGGATTATATTTTGGAGGAAATGGAAGGGATTCAATTTAAAATCGGACCAAAATCGTTTTACCAAACCAACTCCGAGCAAGCATACAATTTATATAAACTTACACGCGAATTTGCCAATTTACAAGGCAACGAATTAGTGTATGATTTATACACTGGCACAGGAACCATTGCTAATTTTGTTGCCAAACATTGCAAACAGGTAGTTGGTATCGAGTATGTTCCAGAAGCCATTGAAGATGCAATAGTAAATTCTCAAATGAACAACATTAGCAATACCGTTTTTTATGCGGGGGATATGAAAGATATTTTGAATAAAGAACTGATTGCAAAACATGGTAAACCAGATGTAATTATTACCGATCCTCCTCGTGCAGGAATGCATCCAGATGTTATTGAAGTAATTTTACAAGCTGCACCGCAAAAAATTGTGTACGTAAGTTGTAATCCTGCTACACAAGCACGCGATTTAGATGCTATGAAAAATCATTACGATATTGTTAGAATTAAACCAGTAGACATGTTCCCACAAACTCACCATGTTGAAAATGTGGTTTTGTTGGTTAAAAAATCTGTGTAAATTCTTATTGCATTTTTATATATAAGTTCTATAAACCTGTGTTCGATTAAAATTGCGAATTTTACTTTGATTTTTGTTTTAGAATGTAATTTTTTAGTTCAGAACTAACTTTAGGAAGTAAAAAATATAAACCGATTACATTTGGAAATGCCATTCCTAAAATCATTAAATCCGAAAAATCAATAACAGCACCCATTTCTGAAGAAGCTCCTAAAACTACAAAAACTAAAAAGATAATTTTGTAACTGTACTCCGCCCATTTACTGTCTCCAAATAAATACTCCCATGCTTTTTGGCCGTAGTAAGACCAAGAAATCATCGTAGAAAATGCAAACAAAATTATTGCTATTAACAAGATATAATTTGCATGAACATACACACTCTCGAAAGCCATAGAGGTTAATTTCGAACCCGTTTCACCCATTGGCCCACCATTTTCTAATCCAGTAAAAATAAGTACCAAAGCAGTTAAAGTACACACTACAATTGTATCTATAAAAGGCTCTAACAAAGCCACTAAGCCCTCCTTAACTGGCTCATTCGTTTTTACAGCAGCATGCGCAATAGAGGCCGAACCTACACCAGCCTCGTTGGAAAAAGCAGCGCGTTGAAAACCCTGAATCATCACTCCAATAATTCCGCCCTTTAAAGCATCTGGAGAAAAAGCGCCATAAAATATTTTCGAAAATGCCACACCAATGTTTCCAATATTCATCCCAATAACAATTAAGGCAGATAACACATATAAACCACACATAAAAGGCACAATTTTATCCGTTACCTTTGCAATTTTTTTAATCCCACCTACAATAACCACAGCAACCAATAAAGCTAGAATTAATCCAAAAACAAAACCTCCACCATGAAACTGAGGAAAAACATAACTTAATTGCGCATAAGCTTGATTAGCCTGAAACATATTTCCTCCACCAAACGACCCCCCAATACATAAAATTGCAAAAATGATAGCCAAAATTTTACCTAATTTTCCCCAACCCATTTCCGCTAATCCATATTTTAAATAATACATTGGTCCGCCTGAAACCACTCCATTTTTAATTACACGATATTTAACCCCTAATGTACACTCAACAAATTTGCTCGACATACCTAAAAACCCAGCAACTATCATCCAAAAAACTGCACCAGCTCCACCAGCAGTAACAGCCACAGCAACACCTGCAATATTACCTAAACCAACTGTAGCAGATAATGCAGTAGTTAAAGCTTGAAAATGCGATACCTCCCCTTTTTCGTTGTTTTTATCCCCCTTACCGCGCAATAAATCCATACTATACTTTAAACCACGAATATTGATAAATTTGGTTCGAATTGTAAAAAACACTGCGCCAATTACTAGCCAAACCACTAAAAAAGGGATTTTTTGCTTTTTAATATCTCCATTAGGATACAAAACAGGTTTTCCTTCCAAATCATAAATAACAGGATCATACACTCCTATAAACTCAAAAGGATCCCAAAAAAAAACTTTTTCGATACTTTCAACCAAAGGAGCAATAGTAGAATTTATTTTTTCGCTCATGGAAATGGCTGGAATTACTGATTCTACCACTAAACTATCTCCTGAAGGCGAAAAGATTTTTACACAATAAGGTAAACCTTCTGGAACACAATTAAATGTTGTATCACTTAAAGAAACATTTTTAAAATTCCATTTGAAATTTAAAGAATCTAACTTACAATTATTTGTACAAAAAACAACCGATGCATCTTTAATTTTATCGTTAACATTTTCCTCGATTAATTTAACCGAGAAGGTTTTATTTTGCGATTGAAGAATCTTTGGTTCTGAATTTTGAGCTTGTAAAAAAGAAATAAAAAAACAATAAGAAAAAACTAGATAAAAATATTTTACTTTAAATAATGATATTTCGTTATTGAACTTAAAAGCCCCACTCTGGCTTCGCCACCTCGCTCGAGGACAAGGACTTAGCAGTTTACTAGCGCACAGTTTTTTTATATTGCTAACGCAATTTTTTATAAATAGCAAAGCTATTTTTAAAGGATTTGTTCGTAACTCCTTGCCCTCTGGCGAGGTGGCGAAGCCGCAGTGGGGAAAAATAAAAATTACCTTTTTGATAATAAAAAAAATATTGGTAAGATTACGGAAAAACATTTTTAAATACTATTTACTTAAAGAAGCCAATTGAAAATCTATAATTTGAATACCTTCACTAAAAGATACAGGATCATAACCCAACTCCTTTACAGCTTTATCAATAATAAAACCAGTTACAGGCGGACGTTTGGCACGTTGATTTAAAGTAGATGAACTTACTTTTTTTACATTATCCATCGATAAATCGTAAAATTCGGCAACTTGCTGTACCATTTCATACACACTTAAAAAATCTTTTCCCGAAATATTATAAATCCCCTCTTTTTCCATCAACAAAATTTTAATACAACCATCAGCTAAATCTTCTGCCAAAGTAGGTGTTCGGAATTGATCATCCACCACAGAAATTTCTTTACCAGATTCCAATGCATTTTTCGCCCATAATACTATATTACTTCTGCTGGGATCATTGATCACTCCGTAAACCAAAACGGTACGCGCAATTGCCCATTGCAACCCCGAATTTTGAACAATTTTTTCGGCAGCCAATTTGGACTCGCCATAATAACTTAAAGGATTTGCCTCAGCATTTTCAAGATACGGACCATTTTTACCATCAAAAATAAAATCGGTTGAAACATGAATTAACTTAGATTTGTATTTTTTGCATTCGTTTACAATATAAGAAACTGCATGAACATTAGCATTCCAACACAATTCTTTTTGTTCCTCACATTGGTCCACATTCGTCATAGCAGCCCCATGAATTACAGCATCCGGTTGATATTTTTGAAAGATAGTATTCAGTTCGTCAATATTAGTAATATCTAATTTTTCATAAATATAACCTTCAGTAATCTTTGCTCTATTATCGCCACGAGCAGTAGCAATAATTTGGTATTGATTGGAAAAAGGCAATAACATTTCCACTAATTTTTGTCCCAATAAACCATTTGCACCAGTTATTAATACCTTTTTCATCGTATAAATTTTAAAATTTTGACATGAAGATAATTAATTTTTCATGAAAAAAGCCCAAAAAAATGGGCTTTTTCAACAATTATCTAAAACGTTTTCTTAACTCTTCTGCAGCTTTCTTTTTAGCCTCTTCCTCTTGTTTTTTCTTTTCCGCTTCAGCCTTTTTCTTTAATTCATCTGCTTGTTTTTGCGCCTCCATTTTTTGTTTTTCTAGCTCTGCTTCAGCAGCTTGTTTTTTCTCATCAACAACTTGTTTAACCTCTTGTTTTTTCTCCTCAACTTTTTGTTTAACCTCAGTTTTCACTTCGTTAATTTTTTCATTGGCTTTATTTTTCAATTGATCTTTTAAATCCACACCAGCATTACCAACCCTAGGTTTTACAGTAACTTTAGGTTTTAAAGTATTTCCAGAAGCTACTACATCAAACAATAAAAATTCGCCAACAGAAGCAGGTACACCTAAACGAGATGCTTCTTTTTCTATATTACCAATAAATGCGTTAGCGGCACCACCCAACTCAGTTCTAGGAACTTTAAATTCCATTACATATTCCATTGTATTATCAAAAGCATTCCAACCTGATAAAACTGCTGATGACGTTCCCATTTTTAAGTTAGTTGGCGAAACATTAATTTTACCATCGGCAATTTTAAACAACAATTTTAAATCAGCTAATTTTAAATCGTTTAATTTAGTGTAATTAATTTTAGAGCTAATATCCTTTAACAAGCCCGAATTTTGAATTTGTAAAGATTTAGTTAACAACTCCCCTCCTCCATTAATAGTATTCATAATCGGTGTCATACTATCCGAAAGTAGTGCGTTAAACTTTAAAGTTAAATTCATTTTACCTTGTGCATTTTCGGCAATAGGCGCTAAAGTTTTTATGGTATTAAAAGTTTTAAACGCAAAAGGAATATCCAAATTTTGAATACCAAAATCCATATCCACAAAAGGCTTTTTAATATCCGCTGTACTGTATTTTCCTTTAATAGCCATTGTACTCTCTAACATATTAAAGGAATTATCTTGAAACAAGATTTCGCCATTTTTCACCAATAATTTACCTTTGAAATTTGTGATTGGCATATTATCGTAATCAATTTTTTTGAAGTTAGTTGTTAGTTCAAAATCTATATTTTTTGGCACTTCCACTACACCTGATTCCGAAGTTTCCTCAGTTGTTTCCTCAGTTGTTGCTTCCTCGTCGCTCATCCATTCGTTTACATCAAAATAATTAGATTGGATTGCGAAATTTCCTTTAATAACCTCATCTTTAAAAACATAACCAAAAATATTATCGATATAACCTTGTGCAGCCAAATCGCTTTTACCAATTTTAGATTCGAACTGATCCAGTTTAAAAAACTTAGGAGTAGCCGTAAAGTTTGCATTTTTAATTAACATATCAGGCATTCCTGTAGTTTTGTATAATAAATCCATAATAGAAACAGTTCCTACAAATTTCATATTATCGTATTGTTCATTTTCCACCTGCGACATTTTTCCATCCAATTCAATGTCTGCATTAATTAAACCTTTTAAATGATCACCATCTTCTAACGGAATTGCTTTTGCTAAACTTCCTAAATCCAATTTAGCCTTTATAGCACCTTTAAAATTAGGATCTGTTTCTGGTTGAGAAAGGAAAAAAGAAATATCAATAGGATTTTTACCTATTTCCAAATGTAAAGATTTTAAATCCACTAAAGTACTGTTTACCAAGCCATCAGAGTTTTTTACATTTAAATCCATTTGGATATTTTTAACTTTTTCGGGTAAATCGGGGTATTGAACAAATGCATTTTTAACTTGTAAATCTATGTTAAATTTAGGTAATAATACATCATTCATTACACCTTTAAACCACATGGATAAGTTAAATTTCCCATCGGTTTTTAAATCGCTAAAATCCGCTGTATAAGCACCCGGAACTAAAGATAAAACATCACTAAATTTATTGTCTTTTGCTTCTACGGCAATATCCATCTCCATATCTGCACTATCCGGAACTAAAACCCAACCATTTACACCCATTTTAAGTTCGTTTACTACAAACTCGTTTTCTTTAAAAGTGTACAAACTCTTCAACATATCTAAGGCTAAATCGGCTTTTGCATTGATTTTTAATTTATTAGCCAATAAAATTCCCTCTGAAGTAAAAGATAAAGCATCAATAGATGTTTCAGTTAAAATATCCATTAAATCGCCCTCCATTTTAAAACTACCTTCATGATTTAAGTTTTCGATTTGCATATTCATATTAGATTCCAAATCGTTGTAACGGATATTGATATTTTTAAAATAATATTTTTTCAAATTGAACTTAAAATCTCCTGGTTCTTCCTCTTCAACCACTTCCTCCTCTTCACTTGGCGGTACAATATCCCAATTGGCTTTACCATTTTGTAAAACAAGAGCATTCATTTCCAAATCCTCTACACCAAAAGAATTGATAGTGTAATTTCCATTTATTACATCCATTAAATTTAAACGGAAATTTAACTCTCCCATTTTTAATAAAGTATCATTTTGGAAAGTATCAACTCCTATAACTGTTAATTCATTAATAGAAAATTTAAATTGAGGAAAAGATGAAATTAATGCTATATCAAAACCACCAAAATCAACAACTGCATTTACTTCTTCGTTAATTGTTTGTTTAACTTTATCGATTAAAATTCCTTTAAAATAGGAACGTAAAGCAAAAGCTGTTATAAAAAATAACAACAAAATAACACCTAAAATTTTTCCGATTTTTTTTAACATAGAAGAATGATTTAAAATTGAGATTAAGCCATAAAATTAGTTTTTTTTATTC
>JBEEPA010000290.1:0-2543 GCA_041191385.1 Bacteroidota bacterium
GTGCTTTTGTGCAATCCAATGCCAATGGATACGATTGGGTTTTTCCTGTAAGTTATAAAAAAATAGGAGGGTGGTATTATTTAAATAATCCTTTTTTTATTCAGAAATTTGAAGTGTTTGGTGAGATTTCTAACGATGATTTACAAGAGTTACAAAATCAAATTGCTCTAAAATTTATAAAAATTAAAGCGAATTTAGCTACCGAATTTAAATTGCAAAATTTTCATTTACATCAAGTGCAATCGCGCACCAATTGTGTATTAAATTTAAATAGCGATTATGCTGCATTGTATGCTAATTTCGCTCAAAATCACAAACGAAATATCCAAGCAGCAGGCGATTTAAAAATAATTCCAACAAATAATCCATCGCAAATAATTACTTTATTTAAAAGTAGCGAGGTTCGTAAATTAAGTAATTATTCCGAAAAAGATTACCATCGATTACAGCAATTTATTACACATCCTTTATGTGCTAGTTTTTTTGAAGTACTAGAGGTGCATAATTCCAAAAACGAGTGTATTGCAGGAGGTATTTTTGCACATTTTAATCAAAAAATCACCTTTATATTTAGCGGAAATTCACCCCAAGGTTACCAAGAAAAAGCGCTGTTTTTTTTACTTAACCAAAGTATTCAAAAGTACGCTAATCAACCAATTGTACTCGATTTTGAAGGCTCGGATAAAGAAAGTTTACAACGTTTCTACCTAGGTTTCGGCGCACAAAAACAATGCTATTATTTACACCATGCAAAAAAATACAAATGGGTGATATAGATTGCTAAATCGAGGAGCTAAATTTTTGTTGGTTTATTTGTTTAAGTTGTTTATCATCAAATAATGCTGCAATGTTTCGGATAAAAGGCGCGCCCTGAGCTTGAACAAGATATTCTTCAGTTGCACAATTATAGGCAATAATACCTTCTTTTTCCATTTGTATAATTTGAGTTTTAAAATTATTCAACACATTTTCATCTAAGGTTTCGATAATTGCTGATGGTATATTTTTGTTGCACAATACCTGGTGTATGTTTTTGCGTGTAACAATTTCTTTATCCGTCATAATATGTCCTTTTTCTAACGCAAATTGATTGGATTGAATTAGCATTTTGTATTCCTCAACAGTTTTAACGTTTTGAGCATAAGCAAAATGAACATCCGAAATACTGGAAACACCTAAACCAATTAAAAAACGGGATTGTTGTACAATATAACCCATAAAATTACGGTGTAATTTCCCTTTGTTTTTTGCTTCGTACAATTCGTCCTGCGGTAAAGCAAAATGATCCATTCCAATTTCGATATAACCAGCTTGCAATAATTTTTCTTTTCCTAAATCATACAAAGCCCTTTTTTCTTCGTTACTTGGTAAATCTTTTTCGCTATAAGCCCTTTGTCCCGGGTGTTTCCAAGGCACATGCGCGTAACTATAAAATGCAATACGCTCGGGCATTAATTCCAAAACTTTATCAATTGTAGCATTAATACTTAGTAAAGTTTGAAAAGGCAAGCCGTAAATCAAATCTAGATTAACCGATTCGTAATTTAAATTTCTAGCCTCAATCACCACACGTTTTACATCCTCAAAACTTTGTTTGCGGTTGATTACTTTTTGAATTTTTTCATCAAAATCCTGCACCCCTAAACTTAATCTCTTACTACCTAAATTACTTAAAATTTGCAAATGTTCGGCACTTGTATTTGCAGGATGCGCTTCAAAACTTAACGAAAAATCTTCTTTTAAAAAACATCTTTCGTAAATGCCGTTGAGTAAGATTTGTAAATTTTGAGCACTAAAAAAGGTTGGAGTACCTCCTCCTAAGTGAATTTCTTTAAGCTCGGGTAAATCTTCCCATAAAGCAATATATAAATCTAACTCTTTTAAAACGGTTTGAATATAAGGTATTTCAACACCATGATTTTTTGTTATACGTGTATTGCATCCACAATATGTACATAAACTTTCGCAAAAAGGTAAGTGAATATACAAGCTTAAACCATCTGGTGAATTGTACAATCTAAAAGCATCTTTCACCTTTTTTTTCCATTGCTCAGTATTCCAATTTTGAGTATCCCAGTCTGGAACGGTAGGATAACTTGTATATCTTGGTACAGGAACATTATATTTGTTGTACAATTTTTCAAAATTATTTTGTGCCATTGTTCTTGATTTATTTTTTTCAAAATTAGAAGTTTAACTAAATTTAAACCATGATAATTATCAGTGCTTAAAATGATAAAAACTAATAAAATAAAATAGAAACGGTGTAAAATCCATTTGTTTAACTATATTTGCACCGAATTAAAACATGTAGGATGTTAAGTCGCAGACACCTAAGAATAAAAGTATTACAAGCTCTTTACGGCGCTGAAGAAAATAGTACCACAAGTGTTGGTGTTAAGGAAAAAAATCTATTTAAAAGCATAGATAATATATATGATTTATTCATATACAATTTATCTGTATTAGCAGAATTGCAAAGTGTTGCTTTTAAAATCATTGAAGAAAAAAAGAACAAAAAACTTCCAACACAAGAGGATTTA
>JBEEPA010000291.1:0-11203 GCA_041191385.1 Bacteroidota bacterium
AATTTTAAAGTACGTTCGCTACCATAAAAAACCAAGTTAGCGCCCATATTTCGTCCGATATTCCAAATTTTAAGCAACCATAAAGCAAAACCACTTTCCAACTCGGCTTTTTCTGGGATTACAATGATATGTCTTTTAATAGTACTAAGTGGTTGCGAAGGCTTAAAAATAAAAGTAGTAGCTGTACATTTAGTTAAAATACCTTCGGTTAAATTCCCTAAAAAACTATCCGAAATACCTTTTTGATCATGTAAACCCAATATAATATCACTTATTTTATGCTCCTTTACTGCACCAGTTATTCCGTTTACAATATTTACATCATAACGCAACAATTGTTTTAAATGATTATCCGTAGCAGAGGCAATACTGGAGGCTTTATTTAAAATACGCTGACCCTTTTTTTCGTCGAGTAAAGTAGAGTTACTGTTTTTAATAATATTTAAACCATATAAATTTTCCTTGTTGTTTTTGGATTTAATTGTGATTCCCAAGCCAACTAATTCGTGAATATGCTCTATATTATTTAAGGGGATTAAAATATTTTCTGCATCAATTTTTTCTTCATTATCATCATCAATATTTTCGGTTAAAGCGATATTTTTAGCTCCTTTTTGGGCAATAAATGTAGCAATAGTACAAGTAATCAAAATCATTAAAATGGTACCATTTAAAACACTTTCGTTTAACAGCCTAACAGGTTCAATAATTTGATTATTTAATTGAGCAGCATCAATTTCCTTTTGATTTAAAATAATATTGTACCCAACTAAAACAGCAGCTAGTGTAGCCGCCGCTTGCGCGTTACTTAAACCAAAAATAATTCTGCGTTCATCTTTAGTAAATTTAAAAGTTTTTTGTGTTGCCCATGCAGCCAAAAATTTAGCTAAAGTTGCAATAATTGTCATTATTAACGCCACTTTAATTGTTTCGGTATCTTTAATAAATGCTTGATAGTTTACCAACATTCCTACGCCAATCAAAAAAAACGGAATAAAAATGGCGTTTCCAACAAACTCAATTCTATTCATTAATGGCGAAGTAGAAGGAATTAATTTATTAAGTGCTAAACCCGACAAAAAGGCTCCAATAATGGCTTCAATCCCAGCTAATTCCGCTAATGTAGCACCTAAAAATACCATTACTAGCACAAAAATATATTGCGAAACACTATCGTCGTATCGTTTAAAAAACCATCTGCCAATAATAGGAAAAACTAGCATAACAATTAATGCAAATAGGGTGATAGATACCGATAAACGCAACCAAAATTCCGAATTTACCACTCCGGTTGTCATTCCTACAATAATTGCCAAAACCAATAAAGCCAAAGTATCCGTTATCATTGTACCTCCCACAGCAATATTAACGGCTCTATTTTTTACAATCCCCATTTTACTAATTATTGGATATGCAATTAAAGTATGGGAAGCAAACATGCTTGCCAATAAAATAGAGCTGTAAATATTAAAGTGCAAAAGGTAAATTCCACCTAAAATTCCTAAAGTCATTGGAATTAAAAAAGTGTATAATCCAAAAGTTAAACTTTTTACACTATTTTTTTTAAATTCTTCTAAATCAATTTCTAAACCTGCTAAAAACATGATATACAATAAACCTGCGGTTCCCGATAAAACAATACTGCTATCCCTTTCCATCAAATTAAATCCAAACGGACCAATAACTGCTCCAGCAATAATTAAACCTAGTAAATGCGGAATTTTTAATTTGTTTAATATGATTGGAGCAAATAAAATGATAACCAATATCAACATAAATTTTAATATTGGATTGGTTAGTGGGAAAGATATATCCTGAATATTGTATAATAAGTACATGTTTTATTATTGAGTGATAAAATAATTATTGATAATGCCAGTTTGATTGTTTTTTACACAATTAATCATACATTTTGCTACTTTTTTAACGTTAGCTACGCGATAATTATTTAAAATTGGTAGAAAACCAATAATTTTCATTATAATAATACCAATTTTTTCTCCTAATCTAAATTCTTTTCTATTTCCATCCAAAACCGAAGGCTGTAAAATACTTATAAATTTAAATGGTAATTTTAGAACAGCTTCCTCCAATTCGCCTTTCATTTTGCTGTAAAAAACTCCAGATTTTGAGTTAGCACCCAAGGAAGAAATTAAAACGTAATGTTCTACTCCATTTTCCGCACAAATATTAGCAACATTGTACTGATAGGTATAATCTACTTTGTATTGGGCTTCTTTGGTTTTGGCAATTTTTATGGTTGTACCTAGGCACGAAAAAAGCACATCACCTTGTAAATCCAAAGCATGCTCGGCTAAATTATCAAAATCCACCAACAAAACTTGTATTTTAGGATGATTTAATTTTAATGGACGCCTACTAATTACTACAATTTTACCAAAACTATCATCTAAAATCAATTGATTGGTTAACTCTTCGCCAACTAAGCCTGTAGCGCCTAAAACGATTGCTACTTTTAATTTATCGGATTTGTTTTCCATACTGTTTTTAATTGCTGTGCAATATTACGAATTCCCATTTTTAATTATCTAGTTTTAGTTAAATATATTTTATCTTAAAATAAAAAAAAATATCAATTGTTTTACATTTGGTTGTTGATATTTACAACTTATAGTTTATTTTTGGGGCGATGAGGTCTTTTTTGGAAAAAATATTTTTAAAATCCTACTTAAACGAACGCAAAAAACGCTCGGGAAAGTTTACTTTAGGCAATTTCGAAAAAGAGTATCAAAGATTTTTAACCTTAATAAAACTTCGTTTAAAGGATTCCTTTTTAATTTTTATTGGTGTTATTTCTGCAGGATTTGGATTAAAAGGATTTTTATTGCCCAACGGTTTTATTGATGGTGGCGCTGTAGGAATTTCCTTATTAATTGCCAGTAAAACCCAAATATCATTATCAGTTTTGTTGGTAATTGTAAACATTCCATTTGTACTATTGGCGTTTAAGGTGGTAAGTATGCGTTTTGCATTGGTATCGGCTTTATCCATCGTATTTTTATCTATAGCCATAAGTATTATCCCTTATCCAGAGGTTACACACGATAAGTTATTAATTGCCTTTTTTGGAGGCTTTTTTTTAGGATTAGGTATTGGAATGGCGGTACGTGGTGGCGGTGTGTTGGATGGCACCGAAGTTTTGGCTATTCATTTAAGCCGTACAACCTCCTTAACTATTGGTGATATTATTTTAATTATCAATATTATTATATTTTTAGTAGCTGCATATTTGTTAAATGTTGAGGTTGCATTATACTCGATTTTAACTTACATGGTAGCTGCAAAAACTTTAGATTATGTTTTAAATGGTGTAGAGGAATATATTGGTGTTACGATCATTAGCTCTCAGTTTACAGAAGTTAGAGATATGATTACCAAAAAATTAGGCAGAGGAGTAACTGTTTATAATGGCGAATCGGGATGGGTACCTGAGGGACAAAATCCCAAAAACTTAAAAATTATTTTTACTGTGATTACTCGTTTAGAAATAAGCAAATTAAATACAGAAATCGCTTTATTAGATCCGGATGCTTTTGTAATTACTCATTCGATAAAAGATACTAAAGGCGGAATGATTAAACGCAGGGCAATACATTAATATAGAATGCAAGATACAAAGAATACAAAAAAACGTGTAGCAATTTTAGGCTCAACGGGCTCCATTGGCACTCAAACTTTGGAGGTGATATCAGAGCAAAATCATTTGTTTGAAGTAGAGGTTTTAACGGCTCAAAATAATGCAGATTTATTGATACAGCAAGCTATACAATTCAAGCCCAACGCGGTGGTTATTGGGAACGAAAATTTATATCCACAAGTTCACGAAGCTTTATGGGGTAAGGATATAAAAGTGTATGCAGGCGCTAAGGCTTTGGAGGAAATTGTACAATCAACACAAGTAGATATTGTGTTAACAGCTTTGGTAGGTTATGCAGGTTTATTACCAACTATTGCGGCAATTAAAGCAGGAAAGGATATTGCGTTAGCTAATAAAGAAACTTTGGTTGTTGCAGGGGCCTTAATTAAAAATTTAACGCTACAACACAAGGTTAAAATTTTACCTGTAGATAGTGAGCATTCGGCAATTTTCCAGTGTTTAGTGGGCGAATTTAACAATCCTATCGAAAAAATTTACTTAACCGCAAGTGGTGGTCCGTTTAGAGGAAAAACTGCTGCCGATTTAGTAAATGTAACCAAACAACAAGCTTTAAAACATCCCAATTGGGAAATGGGTGCAAAAATCACTATCGATTCTGCTTCCTTAATGAATAAAGGTTTGGAAGTTATTGAGGCGCAGTGGTTGTTTGATTTACAACCCAATCAAATAGATGTAATTGTACATCCGCAAAGTATTATACATAGTTTGGTACAATTTGAGGACGGTAGTATGAAAGCGCAAATGGGCTTGCCAGATATGAAATTACCTATTCAATATGCTTTGGCTTATCCTGATAGAGTAAAAAACTCCTTAACACGTTTTAACTTTATGGATTATCCTAACTTAACATTTGAATCGCCGGATAAAAAAACTTTTCGTAATCTTGCATTAGCTTATCAAGCAATGGAGAAAGGCGGTAATGTTCCTTGCGTTTTAAATGCAGCCAATGAAATTGCTGTAGCGGCATTTTTAAAAGACGAAATTGGGTTTTTAGCCATGAGCGATTTAATTGAAAAAACAATGGATACAGTTGATTTTATTGCGCAACCAAGTATCGAGGATTATATAAAAACAGATGAATTAACACGAGAAATTGCTCGTAATTTTTTAAAAAAATAGATTGTAAGAATGGAAGTTTTAATCAAAGTTGGTCAGTTATTTTTTAGCTTATCTATATTAATTGTTTTACACGAATTAGGGCATTTTGTACCTGCTAAATTATTTAAAATTAAGGTTGAAAAATTTTATTTGTTTTTTGATCCTTGGTTTTCTTTATTCAAGAAAAAAATTGGCGATACTGTTTACGGTATTGGCTGGTTACCTTTGGGTGGTTATGTAAAAATTGCGGGAATGGTGGACGAAAGTATGGATAAAGAACAATTAGCAAAACCTGCGGAAGATTGGGAATTTAGATCCAAACCAGCTTGGCAACGTTTAATTGTAATGTTGGGCGGTGTTACGGTTAATGCTGTTTTGGCTGTAATTATTTACATTTTTGTACTATGGAGTTATGGCACAACTATTTTACCAAACGAAAATGTAAAAGATGGAATTTGGGTTACAGATGCCGAATTATCTAAAAAATTAGGGTTACAATCTGGAGATAAAATTGTTGCTGTAGATGGAAAAGATGTTGCTCAAGAGGATATTAATCGTGTTTTAACCAATATTATTTTTGCTAAAAGTATTACAATAAATCGTGCAGATAGTGTTTTTGAATTTTCTTTTCCTGTAGGATATCTCGAAACTTTAATCGACCATAAAGAGAAAGGTCCGGTTTTTAGTTTGCGTTTACCTTTTGAGGTTGCACAAGTTATGGAAGATTCCGTAACCTATGCTTTTAATGCAGGAATTAAAGCCAACGATGAAATTGTAAGTGTTAATGGAACAAAAATTAAGTATTACGACGAGTTTAAATCTGCTATCGAAGCAAAAGCAAACGATACAGTTTTAATTACAGTTAAACGTGGCGATGAGGTTTTAAATTTACCAACTTTAGTAGGTCCTGATGGCAAAATTGGTATAATGGTAAACTTTTATTCTTTACCCGAACTGGAAGAAAAAGGAATCTATAAAACTAAAAAAATCGAATATTCGTTTTGGGAAGCTATTCCAGCTGGTTGGGAAGAAACAGGTGCAATGTTGAGTTTGTATTACAAAAATTTTAAAAAGATTTTTGATGTAGAATCTGGTGCTTATAAAGGTTTAGGTGGTTTTAAAGCTTTCGGACAGATGTACACTGCATCATGGGATTGGGAACAAACTTGGCGAAACACAGCATTTATTTCTATCATTTTGGCTTTCATGAATTTATTACCGATACCAGCTTTAGATGGCGGACATGTAATGTTTTTATTGTATGAGTTAATCACTGGCCGTAAACCGCACCAAAAAGTATTGGAATATGCACAAATGGCAGGTATGATTTTATTACTTTCCCTCGTCCTCTACGCCAATATAAACGATTGGATTTAAGCGTATTAAACAAATAATTTTTAGTTAAAACCTGAGCTTTTCAGGTTTTAACTATTTTAATGGATTTTCCTTTAACGCTAGTTCCTGTGGTTAACCCTCATCATTCTCCATTCTCATTCTCAAAACTGATTCCTCACTCTCAAAACTTACACTCTAAACTGTTTCACCACGGGAATTCGATAGAATTCACACAGGATTTTTCAACTCACACGGTTACGAACTACCTGCAAATTTTTACACCTAATACTTATCCGTGTAAAGCTTTAGCTTCCCCTTTTAACGCTAGTTCCTGTGGTTAACCCTCATCATTCTCCGTTCTCATTCTCAAAACTGATTCCTCACACTCCAAACTGTTTTACCTCGAAGCCCTCAAACTTTGAGTATTTTAAGGAGTAGTGATAAATATAAATTCCTTTTTTGATAACACGAAATCTTCTGGTATAATTGCTAGGAATCATTATACTTTTCATTAAAATTTATCGGGATTTTTCTCCCTTTTACTTTATACTTTGTTTTACATAATGTATTTTTACAAAATAATATATAAAAAAATTAGGCATAAATTAATTGCTATATATGAAAAAAGATGTGGAAAACATAGGATTGGTATCCGAGATAAAAACGATAATTGAACAAAGTAAACAACAACTTGCCGTAGCTGTAAATGCTACCATAAGTATGTTGTATTGGCAAATTGGCAATAGAATTAATACTGAAATTTTAAAAAATCAACGTGCCGAATATGGCAAGGAGATTATTGTATCTCTATCGAAACAATTAGAACTTGAGTACGGAAAAGGTTGGGGCGAAAAACAATTACGTCAATGTATGCAATTTGCCTCTGTTTTTAAAGAAAAAGAAATTGTATACACACTGTGTAGAGAATTGAGCTGGTCCCATTTGCGTTTAATTTCACATATGGAAGACCCATTAAAAAGAACATTTTATATAGAAATGTGTAAATTGGAAAAATGGAGCTTTAGAACTTTTAGAGAGCGAACAAAATCCATGCTATACGAACGCACAGTTATCAGTAAAAAGCCTGAAGTCACAATTAAAAATGATTTAGAATTACTAAAAACTGAGCAAAAACTGAGCAAAAACTTAGTGCCGATTTAGTATTTAAAGATCCTTATGTACTAGATTTTTTAGGCTTAAAAGATACTTTTTCGGAAAAAGATTTGGAAAGCTCAATTGTTGCGGAATTACAACGATTTATAATTGAATTAGGAAGTGATTTTGCTTTTTTAGCTCGCCAAAAACGAATTACTATTGATACAACTGATTATTACATTGATTTGTTGTTTTACCACAGAAGATTAAAGTGTTTAGTTGTAATTGATTTAAAAATTGGAGATTTTGAAGCTGCGCATAAAGGACAAATGGAGTTGTATCTTAGATATTTGGAGAAGTACGAACAAGTAGAGGGAGAAAATACTCCTATTGGTTTGATATTGTGCTCGGGTAAAAACGAGGAACATGTAGAGTTGTTACAATTAGATAAAAGCAATATTAAAGTGGCAGATTATTTAACTTTATTGCCATCGCAAGAAGTATTAAAACAAAAATTACAACAAGCTATAGAATTTGCAAAAAATCGAATCTCGCAAAATAATGTAAATTATTAAACTATAGGATTTTTAATATGCAATCTCTTAGTTCTGATGTTTTAAATTTAACTCGCGTTGTTTATGTTTTCTAGGTTTGTCTTCAAATTTATTTTTTAACCGAATTAAAACATTAAAGTCCTTATTAAAAATACCTGCAAATTTTTACACCTAATACTTATCCGTGTAAAGCTTTAGCTTCCCCTTTGAACGCTAGTTCCTGTGGTTAACCCTCATCATTCTCCATTCTCCATTCTCAATATTGATTCCTCACTCTCAAAACTCACACTCTAAACTGTTTCACCACTGATACTAGAGCATAATTTTTTTTGGAAGTGTATATAACTGTTTATAATTTCTGCATTTTTCGTAACTTTTTGATTAACTTATTCCCATTTGCTTAAGAGGAATAAAATTAATTTTTATCTACTAAGCAAATAAAATATATTTGTAAGCTAAAAGGTTGATGTTTTGATAATTTCGGGATCTAAGTATTTTATAACTCAATTAAAATTAGCTGTTTGGGTAATTTTTCCCTTGGTTTTTGCTGGAAGTATTTATGTATTTTTTCGCTCGCACAATACAGTTGTTAATGTACTGCTTGCAAATTTTATCGATATTCCCGTATTGCAAAGCAAAAATTATTGGCTAGTATATTGTTTACCAGGAGGTTTGTGGCTTTTTTCGTTTCAAATGGCAATTTTATTTTTTGTACACCAATATAAAAATATTACTTGGTTTGTTAGTTTAGTTTGTGCTTTAGGAATTGAGGGCTTTCAATTTTTACATATTACAGATGGTTTTTTTGATTGGTTAGATGTTTATACTTATTTAATTTTTAGCGTTTTAACCTATTTGATATTTAGTTTAAAAAGGCATTTATATCCAATATTTTCGCAATCTAATTATTCGTTTAAATATTTTATTTTCGCTTTTTTTTGTGGGATTGTGTTTTTATCGGATCTATTTTAGTTAAAAACAGAATTTAATGCAGTAATTTGCGTTACTAAACTTTTGCTATACGGTTTAATGAGGAAATTCCTTTGTGTATATTTTTTTTGGATGTGTTTCGCTAATATTTTAGTGGCACAAAATACTGTTTTGGTAAAAGGCGTGGTGTTAGACGAAAACAAAAAACCCTTAAATCGAGTTCAAATTCAAATTATTGGTTTTAAGGAAATAGATTTTACTGATGCTCAAGGTAGGTTTGAGTTGGCTTTGGAATCTAAAAAAGAATACCTCATTACTTTTTATCATCCATTGTATTTAATTCAAACCAAAAAAGTAATTGCTAATGAGGGTGTTTTGGAACTTAAAATAATCCTTAGTAACGAATTGTTGCAATATCAACAAGATACAATTGTAGTAACGGATAACAAAAAAAAGGAAGAGGCTACAACGGTTGAAATAAATACCAAAAATCTCGAAACTTTTGTATCGGCAAACGACGACGGATTATCGATTATAAAATCCCAAGCTTCGGTTTCTTCCAATTCGGAATTATCCTCTGCATACTCTGTTAGAGGTGGAAATTTTGATGAAAATATGATTTATGTAAATGGAATTCAGTTTTTTAGGCCATTTTTAGTACGCAGTGGCGAACAAGAAGGATTAAGTTTTGTAAACACCGATTTGATACAAGAAATTAATTTTAGTGCTGGTGGTTTTGAGGCAAAATACGGCGATAAAATGTCGTCGGTTTTAGATATTAAATACCGAGATCCAAAAGAATTTAAATCTTCCATTAATCTTTCTTTATTGGGAGTTAGGGCACATACCGAGGGTGTAATTGGAAAATTTTCATATTTAGCAGGCTATAGATATCGTTCTAATGCTTATTTATTGGGAACACTGGATACAAAAGCCGAATTCCAACCCAGATTTATGGATTTTCAGGGAATGTTTAATTATCAATTTTCTAAAAAACTTAAATTATCATGGCTAAGTAATGTAAGCACCAATACATTCGAAATGATTCCAGTTTCGCGCAGTACTCGTTTCGGTGGTATCGGACAGGCTTTTCAGTTAAATGTATTTTTTGATGGGAAAGAAATAACCCAGTTTAACACCAATTTTAACTCCTTAAATTTAACTTATTTATTAAAGGATAATACCATTTTAAATTTTAGTTCGAGTTATTTTATTACGCAAGAAAACGAAAGTTTTGATATTGTTGGCGCTTATCGTTTGGGCGAGTTAGATGCTAATCCGGCATCGGATAACTTTGGCGAAATAACTACCTTATTGGGCACAGGTTCGTTTTTAAATCACGCACGTAACAGCTTAAATGCCAATATTTTTAATATCAATCACGATGGTAAACATTATTGGGATAAATTTAAATTGTTGTGGGGTGCAAGTTATCAAAAAGAAGTAATCAACGATGAAATTTTGGAGTGGCAATACCGCGATTCTTCTGGTTTTTCTTTACCACTAAACAGCTCTAATGTTGAAGTTTTAGATTTTCAAAAAGCTACAAGTAGCCTAACTTCTAATCGTTTTTTAGCCTATGTACAAGGCGATTGGAATATCTTAAAAAATGATAGTGTTAGGGTATTAAAATTAGTGGGGGGTACACGTTTTCAAACATGGGATTACAACAACGAAAATTTAATTTCGCCTCGTGTTTCTTTAATTTATAAACCTAGTGCTACGGATAGTTTAGGGCGTGCGCAAAAAAGTAAATTTACCTATCGTTTGGCTTGGGGAGTATATTATCAACCTCCATTATACCGCGATTTACGTAATCGTTTTGGGGTTTTACAAGAAGGTTTACAAGCGCAAAAATCTGTACATTACGTTGCCGGAATGGATTACGATTTTGTTTTGCGTAAAAGAGCATTTAATTTACGTAACGAATTATATTATAAGCAATTATCTAATTTAATTCCTTTCGAAGTAGATAATGTCCGAATTCGTTATTTTGGCGAAAACTCGGGTAGTGGTTATGCAACTGGTTTTGAATCCAGAATAAGTGGAGAGTTTATCAAGGGATTAGAATCCTGGATGAGTATTGCCATTATGCAAACACGCGAAAAAATCAATAATTATTTTTATTACGATTATTATAATGCCGATGGTGAAAGGGTTTTTAAGGGAGCGGGCGACAATAGTTTAATTACAGATTCTGTTAGAGTAAATCGCGGATTTATGCCCCGGCCAACAGATCAATTGTACAATATTAAATTTTTTGTTCAGGACCAAATGCCTCAAAATCCTGCTTTAAAAGTGCATTTAAATTTTGTGTATGCTGGTGGCGTGCCATTTGGTCCGCCGGATGATGTGCAAAATCGCAATACTTTACGTATGCCACCTTATCGCCGTGTGGATATTGGTTTTTCGTGGTATTATTTGGAGAATAAAAAAATCCGAAAAGGAACCGAGTATGTTTCGCCCCATCAAGGAAGTTATCTCAATAAATTTACCGATATTTGGTTTAGAT
>JBEEPA010000292.1:0-7275 GCA_041191385.1 Bacteroidota bacterium
AGCTGTTAAAGCATTTAAACCAGCAATAACAATTTGGATATGTTCGGGTATTTTTTGAATGATTTGGGATATGTTTTGCGCGGTATTTTTTAGGTGTAAGCTAGATGAAAACTCATTTTTATCGATACATTGTTGCTGAAAATCATGATACAACAAACCAAGGTTTTTCCAAAAAGCAATAAATTCTTCTTCGCCAGCAGTTAGCGGACTGCCATCTAAATTCCATAATTCTATAGCTTTAGCATCATTAATATGACTAAAAAACTCGTTGGTATTGATTAAATATCTATCTAAATCTCCAAAATCCTTTAATAAATTCCCGCTCCAAGATAAAAATTCATCAAAACCCTCAGGGATTTTGTTTTGAGCTTGTAAAATTTTGTAATAAGATGAATATAAACGAATTACAGTTTCGATTTTATCGATTTTTTGAACAGGGTTAAGTTGGTCTAACAGGTCCGTAACCGACAAAATTTTAGGAGCTACAAAGGTAGATTTTTTAATTTCGCTTAAATAATTGATAAAAAAAGTACCCGCACGTTTAGATGGAAGCACCATCCAAGTGTGTTCTAAATCGTAATTTTTATCGTGAATATATTGTGCTAATTGATATAAAAAATCTTTATTCATGTAATTGTATTTCAGTTTTTTAAATATATTTAGTTGCCTAAATGCTTTAATCCATTTGTAACCTCAATACGGTGTGTGCATTTTTTTAAAACCTGAAAAGCCATTTCTGCCATTAAGTTTCCTTTGTTATCCAAACAAGGGTTAATCTCTACCATTTCGAAACAAACAATTTTAGGCGATTTTAAAATTTCTACCAAAATATCCTCTACCTCATTTAACCATAAACCATTAGGAACAGGTGTGCCTGTACCTTTGCTTAAGGAACTATCCAAAACATCCACATCATAACTCAAATAAATAATATCGCAATGATCCAGTTTTTCCAAAGCCTTTTTACCCGTTTCGCGAGCGCCAGTGTTACGTATCTGTTCAATCGTATAATTGGTCATTCGGTGAAAATCCATCAAATCATCCTCTGGCCATTCTGTATCTCTAACCCCAATATATACAATATCCTCAGGAAAAATTTTAGGCGCAATACCCCCCAAATTTTTTAATTTATCCCAATACTCCATAGTTTCATCATCGGGTTCGTTCATCCTAGCTTTTTTATGATCCAAATTTAACGCGATACACAAAGGCATACCATGTAAATTACCAGATGGAGTGGTGTAAGGAGTATGAATATCAGCATGAGCATCCACCCAAATAATTCCGATTTTTTTATCAGGATAAGCCATTTTTAAGCCCGAAATAGTACCCGCCGCCGTGGAATGATCACCAGCTAAAACAATAGGGAAATGTTTACCCTCGGTAACAATAGAGCATATTTCGTTTGCTAAATTTTCGCAAACATCATAAAAAGCGTTAATACGCTTAGCATAACGATAAGGAGTATTGTTGTATAACTCATCGTTTTTATCCCAAATTTTTTTTAATGGATAAATGTTGAAATATCTGTTTTCTATGCGGTTTGCAGCAACCTTAACAGCATCAATACCTAGGGAAGCACCGCGAGTACCAGCGCCAATTTCGGAGTGTAATTCTAGTAATAAAATATTGTCCATAAAGTTGGTGGTTTCAAATGTTTAGCGTTTTTTTGTATTCGAAAAAGTAAATGTATTAATAAATAAGCTTTTTAAAAAATAAATGAACCTATCTTATTTTGATTTGTTAGAGGAGAACTTAATTGAATCTCCCGAGTTTCAGGTAAACGAAAAAGGCCATTTGTGGTTTAAGGATTTGGATTTATATAGTTTAATCCAGCAGTATGGGGCGCCTTTAAAATTAACTTATTTACCCAAAATAAGCGAACATATACAAAAAGCTAAAGAATATTTTGATAAAGCTTTTAAAGAATGCGATTACAAGGGCAGTTATACGTATTGTTACTGCACAAAAAGTAGTCATTTTTCTTTTGTATTAAATGAGGTTTTAAAAAACGACGTACATATAGAAACTTCATCGGCTTTTGATATTCCGATTGTTCGAAAAATGTACGAGTTAGGTAAGTTAACCAAAGATAATTATGTGGTTTGTAACGGTTTTAAACGCCCGGAATATACCAAACAAATTATTGCATTAATCAACGATGGTTTTCATAATACCATTCCGGTAATTGATAATATCAACGAGTTTGATTTGTATAAAAAATCAATTACCAAAAATTATAAAGTAGGTATTCGTATCGCTACGGAGGAAACGCCAAATTTTGATTTTTATACCAGTAGATTGGGAATTAATCCGAGTAAAATTGAGGAGTTTTATACAGATGTGATTGCTAAAGAAAAAAATGTGGAATTAAAAATGTTGCACTTTTTTATCAATACAGGAATTAAGGATCATATTTATTATTGGAACGAGTTAAATAAATGTTTGCGATTATACATTAATCTTAAAAAGATTTGTCCAACTTTAGATACTTTAAATATTGGTGGAGGTTTGCCATTTAAAACACATTTAGGATTTGATTACGATTACGAGGAATTTATCAGCAAAATAGTTTACACGATTAAAGATGCTTGTGAGGAAGAAGGGATTGAGGAACCTAATATTTTTACCGAATTTGGAAGTTATACTGTTGCAGAAAGCGGAATGGTAATGTATGAGGTGTTGGATGAAAAATTACAAAACGACCGAGAATCGTGGTATATGATTAACAATTCCTTTATGACAACCTTGCCAGATGCTTGGGGATTGGACCAACGATTTATCATGTTGCCTATTAACAGATGGTTTGAAGATTTTAAAAACGTGTTTTTAGGAGGTTTAACTTGTGATAGTATGGATTTTTACAATGCCGAAATTCACGATAATAAGTTATTTTTACCATTGTTAGACAAAAAAGACCCTTTGTATATTGCGTTTTTTTACACAGGAGCTTATCAAGAATCTATATCGGGTTTTGGGGGGATTAAACACTGTTTAATACCTTCGCCAAAACATGTGATTGTTGATAAAGATGAAAATGGAAATATTATTTCGAGTTTATTTGCGCCCGAACAAACTTCAGAGAGTATGTTAAAAATTTTAGGATATTAATTTTAATCAATTTTAAAAATCAAATATATATGGAAATTAATAAGTTTAGTAAGGTAATTACGCAAGATCCTACTCAGCCGGCTTCTCAGGCGATGTTGTATGGAGTAGGTTTATCTGATGAGGATATGAATAAAGCCCAAGTGGGTATTGTGAGTACAGGTTACGAAGGTAATACATGTAATATGCACTTAAATGGTTTTGCTTATGATGTTAAAACAAGTGTGCAATCTGCTGATTTAGTAGGTTTGGTTTTTCATACTATTGGTGTATCGGATGGTATTTCGAATGGTACTGTGGGTATGAAATATTCTTTAGTATCTCGTGATGTAATTGCAGATTCTATCGAAACAGTTGTAAATGCTCAGTTTTATGATGCTGTTGTTCCAATTGTGGGTTGTGATAAAAATATGCCAGGGGCTTTAATTGCTATGGGTAGATTAAATCGCCCAGGAATTATGGTATATGGTGGAACTATTCGTTCTGGCGAGTGGTGTGGAGAAAAATTAAATATCATTAGTGCTTTTGAAGCTTTAGGTAAAAAAGTTGCTGGCGAATTATCTGAGGAGGATTATAAAGGAATTATCAAAAATGCTTGTCCGGCTGCAGGTGCTTGTGGTGGTATGTACACTGCAAATACCATGTCGAGCGCGATAGAGGCTTTAGGTATGAGTTTACCTTACAGTTCATCTAATCCTGCAGAAAGTAAAGAAAAAATTGAGGAGTTAAAATTAGTAGGACCAGCTATTCGCAATTTATTAGAAAAAGATATTAAACCTAGAGATATAATGACTAAAAAAGCTTTTGAAAATGCTTTGAGAGTGATTGTGATTTTAGGAGGTTCAACTAATGCAGTATTACACTTAATTGCAATGGCAAATACTGTGGATGTAGATTTAACTTTAGATGATTTCCAAAAAATGAGTGATACAACTCCTTTATTAGGAGATTTAAAACCAAGTGGAAAATTCATGATGGAAGATTTACATGAAGTAGGTGGTGTTCCTGCTGTAATGAAATTTTTATTAGAAAAAGGTTTATTACATGGCGATTGTTTAACAGTAACTGGTGAAACAATTGCGCAAAACCTAGCAAAAGTTCCAGGTTTAAAAGCAGGTCAAGAAGTTATCCGTCCGTTGGATAATCCTATTAAAAAGGATGGTCACTTACAAATTTTATATGGAAATATCGCACCTAAAGGTTCGGTAGCTAAAATTACAGGTAAAGAAGGTGAGCGTTTTGAAGGAACTGCGGTTTGTTATGATGATGAATTTGAAGCGATTGATGGTATTTTAGCAGGTGAAGTTGTGCCTGGAAATGTAATCGTAATTCGTTATGCAGGACCTAAAGGTGGTCCGGGTATGGCAGAAATGTTAAAGCCAACATCGGCGGTTATGGGTAAAGGTTTAGGAAAATCAGTTGCTTTAATTACTGATGGAAGATTCTCAGGTGGTTCGCACGGTTTTGTGGTTGGACATATTACACCTGAGGCGCAAGTGGGTGGAAATATTGCTTTAATCCAAAATGGAGATAAAATTATTATTGACGCAGAAAAAAATACAATTGATGTATTGGTTTCGGATGAAGTTTTAGCTGAAAGAAAAAAATCTTGGGTACCTAAGGAATTGCCAAAACGAGGAATATTGGCAAAATATGCACGTACGGTTTCCTCGGCATCCGAAGGTTGTGTAACAGATAAATTTTAATCGAACTTAGGTTAAATCATAATTTTAGTAAAAGGAGCGCTTTTAGCGCTCTTTTTTGTTTACAAAAGTTTACTTTTGTGTTATTGTTTTATTTACTTTAAGCTACAAATATGTTTCAAAATTTTAAAGACAATTTACCTAATATTTTGGTGGTAAACGATGATGGTATTACGGCACCAGGAATTCGTGCTTTAATAAAGTTTATAAAACCTTTCGGAAATGTTTTTGTGGTTGCGCCCAACCAAAGTATGAGTGGTATGGGACATGCAATTACTATCAATTCTACTTTGCGTTTAAATTCTTATAACGGTGGGGAGGATATTCCAGAATTTGCATGTTCGGGAACACCTGTGGATTGTGTTAAATTTGGAGCTAAGTTGTTGGGCGATAAAAAAATAGACTTAGTAGTTTCGGGTATTAATCATGGTTCTAACTCAAGTATCAATGTAATTTACTCGGGTACCATGTCGGCTGCCATTGAAGGTGCCATCGAAGGAATTCCTGCTATTGGTTTTTCGCTGTGCAATCATCGTTTGGATATCGATTTTTCGGCTTGCGAATGGGTGGTTAAAACAATCGTGGAAAAGGTTTTGGCAGAAAAACATAATTGTTTTTGCTTAAACGTAAATATCCCTTATTTGCCTAAGGAGGAAATTAAAGGGATTAAAACTTGCCGACAAGCGAAAGCCTATTGGAAGGAGGATTTTGAAGAAAGGCATGATCCAAACGGACAAACCTATTATTGGTTAAAAGGAAGCTTTGTAAACGAAGATAGTGGAGAAGATACTGATGTTTGGGCTTTAGATAACGGTTATGTTTCGGTAGTTCCTGTGCAATTTGATTTAACTAATTATAAAGCTTTACAACTTTTAAATTTTTAGCAATGATTTACAGTGAAATAAACTTTAAAAAATTATTATTTCCCCTTTCAGCCTTCGGCAGCTTTCCCAAGGAAATTAGTCGAGTATTTTTTAGAAAAAACTTTATAAATAAAAATGACGTTTGTTCTAAATAGCTCAACTCCTTGCGTTGAGGCGAGGTGCCCGATAGGGCGGAGTGGTGATAATACAATAGTTTATTTTAAATAATTTAAATTTTTAGCAATGACACCTAATAATCAAACGATCGTAAAATTTTCGATAGCGGGTTTAATTTTACCCATTTTAGCTTCTCCATTGGTTAATTTTATATTGGTATCTCAAGGGCCAAAAAGAGTAGATGATCGAGGATTTATTGTAGGAACTTATACTTTTTCCGAATACTATCAAATTTTAATCACCAATCCGCCTAAATTGGCAATTTTTATGAGTTTATGCGCTTTGATTAATTTGCCTGTTTTTTTCTGGTTTTTACATAAAGAAAAAGATTATCAAGCAAAAGGGATTTTAATGGGAACTTTAGTTTATTTTGTGATATTTATGATTTTTAAATTAGGGTAATATATATCACTTTTTTTGTAAAATTGTAATTTCGTTATCGTAAATTATTTTCCAATTTGGTTCGATTTTTAATGAATTTGTGATGCTATCAAATTGATTAATATTTATAGGATATGGGTTTTCTAAATTTGAAAAAACTATATATTCGGCATCTTTAATTATAGGGAATTGGTATATTTTGTCTCTTAAGGATAGATGAGGTAAAAATGGAGACTGCGCGCTTACAATTGCGTTTTTGGGTATTTTTTGGAGTTGCTCGTGAATATTTTTAACATTATACTCTCTAGTGTAGTGTCCTTTTTTATACCATCTTATCCTATTTTTATCAGTAAAAAATATAGTATTGTCCATTGTTCGGATAGTTGATACGCTAACTAAAATTATACAAATAACAATTAAATATTTTTGAACTTTAATGGATTGAATATCTTCAATAACTTTAAAAATTCCAATGGCAAATATTGGTGCAAATTCTATGTTATATTGTCCGCCAATTCCCCACATGGCAATGTTGTTGTGAAAAAATTTTTGGAAATAAATTGGGATTAACATAATTAAATAGTGAGGCTTTTTAAATAGAAAAAATAATCCTGAGAAAAGTAAAATTAAATGTGTTTCTATTTTAACAAAGTCTCCAAATGAACTTTGGTTGTGATTGATAAAAAGTGTTTTAAATGAATGTGTTGGATGAGTAATTAGGTGTATAAATGCTTCGAAGATTGTATTTCCTAGTACAGAATAATTAAAATGTGGATAGTTTCCGTTATTAGCTATTTTGGGCATTATAAAATTGGTAATGATTATAAAACTCAAAAAACTAATTAAGGAAGAGGATATTAGATAATTGCGCAATATTATATTTTTTCGATATTCTATTGTTAATCCAATTAGTATAAATGTTAGCCAAAACGACATGTTTTCTTTGCCGATGATAATAAATAAAATACATAAAGACGAAAAGAATAGCTTTTGTTTTTGAATATAAAAAAATAGCCAAGGGACTAATGATGCAGCAATTACAT
>JBEEPA010000293.1:0-9925 GCA_041191385.1 Bacteroidota bacterium
AAAAATCAACCACTTTTTATTTAATAAATCATTCACTAAATCTGGCATTGATGATTTGTAATATAAAGTTTGCATCAATGGGAAATTAATTACAACCAATACAACAGTTAATATAATTAAGGATAATAAATCTATTAAACGCTCCACCACTACAGTACCTAATAAATTTTTAACTGGTATTTTTTCGTATTTGTAAATGGTACCACATCTTACTACTTCTCCCGAACGTGGAATTAAAATATTAAATAAATTCATTGTCATTACGGATGAAAAAACATTCCAAATTCTGGGTTGATAACCCACACTTCTAATTAAAATACTCCAGCGAGCTGCTCGTACAAAATGTGCAACTAATGAAAATAAACTACTGTATATAAAAAAGGAATAATCCATAGTTTTTGCCTCTTGCCAGATTTCTTCAACTTTTAAATCTTTAAAAAGGTATATAGTAATTCCTACTCCCATTCCTAAAAAGAATACGTATTTTATGATATTTACTAGTTTTTCTTTCACTTTTAACTACATTTTTTGATTAGGTGGACAAATATACATAATCTATTTTCTTTGGAAATATTTTTATTAAATGTAAAGGATTATTCCCATGCAAAAGATATTAACAAAATCCCTATTTTTATGTATTTTCAAATTTGTTTGAAAAAATTAAAGTGGATTTTTATTATTTAGATAAGGATTGACTATATTTGCCCGTTGTGAAAATGACGAGTTATTAATTTTTAGGAACAATGCAAAATAAAACAATCGTAAAATTTTTAGTAGCAGTAATTGCTTTGGTGTGTTTGTACGAACTTTCGTTTACTTACATATCTAAAAAAGTAGAAAAAGAAGTTAGAGAAGAAGTGGGCGACGATTACGAAGCTTACATTCAGGCTTTAGCCGATAAAGACAATGAAGAGGTTTGGTTGGGTTACACTTACCGTGAAGTAAAACAACGCGAAATTAACTTAGGGTTAGATTTACGTGGTGGTATTAGTGTTACCTTAGAAATTTCTATGGAAGAATTGATTCGCTCTATGGCAGCAGGAAATGCGAATAGTGCGGAGTTTAAAGCGGTAGAAAAAAGAGCGCAAGAGCTTTTTAAAACCAATTCGGGTTCTTATATCGAGCATTTTTATGCTGCTTTTAAGGAATTACAAGGTAAACAACCTTTAGCGAACTGGTTTATAACACGTGATAATGATTTTACTGCCGAAACGAAAGATAGTGAGGTTTTAAAAGTATTAAATAATTATGCGGAGGACGCAATGAACCAAGCGAATCAAGTTTTAAGAGAAAGAGTAAAACAGTTTGGTATTGCACAGCCTGATATTCGTAAGTTAGGAAATACAGGAAGAATTATGGTGGATTTACCTGGTGTAAAAGATGTAAATCGTGTACGTAAATTGTTACAAGGTTCGGCAAATTTACAATTTTGGGATGTTTTTGATATCAGAGATATTAAAGACGATATTTTAGTTGCGGCTGATTTGTATGACGAAATGTTTTATCCAAACTCTAAGGATGAAGAAATTAAAGATACAACTGTTGTAAATGACGAAATGTTGAATAATGATAATTTAAACCCTTTCCGCGAAGCTGCTTTAGCAGGATACAGCTACAATACTTTTGTAATGATTAATGATACTGCTAAAATTAATAAGTTTATGCAATCTATTGCTGGTAAAAGAGTTTTTCCGGACAGATTAAAATTAGCGTATGATGCGAAAGCTACTGCTGGTGAAAGAGGAAGTTTTATTCAGTTGTACTTTTTAAGTACTAACCGACAAAATGAACCGATGATGCAGGGAGATTTAATTAAATTTGCTCGTGCGGATTTTGACCAAGATGGTAGAAAAATTGTGAGCTTAGATTTTAAATCGGATAGAATTAAACAATGGGAAGATATCACTAGAAGTTCTGCAGAAAATCAAAAACCAATTGCAATTGTATTAGATGGTGTAGTATATTCTGCTCCTGTTGCAAACGGACCGATTAACTCTGGTTCTACAATGATTACAGGAGGAAGTAGAGAAGATAACGACCAGTGGAATAAAGATTTAGCTAACGTTTTAAATGCAGGTAAATTCCCTGCGCCAGCTAAAATTGTTGAAGAATCATTAGTTGGCCCAACTTTAGGTCAGGAAGCAATACAATCAGGCGTTTTATCTTTTGTGATTGCATTGATAGTAGTATTACTATACATGGTATTTTATTATTCATCTAGTGGTTGGGTTGCCAATGTTGCTTTATTAGCAAATATCTTCTTTATTATTGGTGCTTTAGCTGCTGCTCCTACCATATCTTTAACTTTACCAGGTGTTGCGGGTATCGTTTTAACCGTGGGCATGTCGGTGGATGCCAACGTATTAATTTATGAAAGAATCCGTGAAGAATTAAATTTTGGAAAAACCGTAAAACTAGCCATTTCGGATGGTTTTAAAAATTCATATACCGCCATATTAGATGCCAACATTACCACTTTAATTACAGGTATAATTTTATGGTATTTTGGTAGTGGTGTTATCGAAAGTTTTGCGCAAACATTGGTAATTGGTATTTTAACTTCTTTATTCTCTGCAATTTTTATTACTAGATTAATTTTTGATAAATTATTAGAGAAAAACAAAGAAATTAAGTTTACTACTAAGTTTTCCGAGAAATTATTTAAAAATACAACAATCGAATTTATTCAAACCAGAAGAAAATATTACTTATTATCTGGAGCGGTAATTTTAATCAGTTTGGCTTCTATTTTTACAAGTGGATTTGATTTAGGAACAGATTTTACAGGTGGTAGAACGTATAAAGTTAATTTAGCAGAATCGACTAACGAAGAATCTGTTCGCGCAAGCTTATCTAAAGTATTTGTAGATAACAGTGGAATGTCTTTAAATACTGAAGTTAAAGCTATTAAAGGTGGAAATCAGATGATTATTACTACTAAATATATGTTTGATGACAATACAAAAGATGCATCAACTTTAGTTGAACAAAAATTATTTGAAGGTTTAAAAGAGTTTTTACCTGCCGAAATGACATTGGCTAGTTTTGTTGAACAAACTGAAGATAAAGAGATTGGTTTGATGCAATCTTATTTAGTTGGTCCTACTATCGCAGATGATATTATTGAAGGTGCTATCACTTCCATTTTTATTGCTTTAGCAGGTATTTTCTTATATATTTCATTTAGATTTAGAAGATTAAATTTAGCAATTGGTGCTTCTTTAGCATTAATGCATGATGTGATTATCGTTTTAGGCGTATTCTCCTTATTTAAAAATGTAATGCCTTTCTCTATGGAAATTAACCAAGCATTTATTGCCGCAATATTAACAGTTGTTGGTTATTCTATTAACGATACGGTGGTAATTTTTGATAGAATTAGAGAGTTAATAACTGGAAATAAAGATATGAAAGGTACTATCAACAAAGCTTTAAACAATACTTTAACACGTACTTTTAACACATCCATTACAATTTTTATTGTATTGTTGGCTATTTTACTTTTTGGAGGTGAATCAATCCAAGGTTTTGCTTTTGCGTTAATTGTTGGTGTTGTTGTAGGTACTTATTCTTCTTTATTTATTGCTAGTCCGATTTACTACGATTTACAATTGAAAAAAGAAAAGAAAAAAGGAACTCAGGAAATTGAAAACGCTGTAGAAGCTTAAAATAATTTATATACATTAATTTAAAAAAGTCTGGTGGAAAATCCCACCAGACTTTTTTTATGTTCTTATATTATATTTATTTTTTTTATGAAGTGTAAACAAAGTAAAAGAGGTAAATTTGTTAAAAAATGAAATGTTTAAAAGGTTAATTTTACAATTATTAGCTGTGATTGTATATTGCAGTTGTAATGCTCAAGATAAAAAAAAAGCAAATAATACAGAAGTTATGATTATGGAAAATACAAATAATACTGTTGATACAGCAATTTTTGCAAGTGGATGTTTTTGGGGAACAGAATATTATTTTAAAAAACTAAAAGGAGTTGTAAGTACAGAGGTTGGCTATATTGGTGGAACAATTAAAAATCCGGCGTATAGAGAAGTTTGTACAGGAAGGACTGGACATGCAGAGGCTACTAGAGTTTTATATAATTCAACAGAAATTAGCTTTGAAGAATTGTGCATATATTTTTTTGAAACCCATGATCCTACTCAGATAAACCGTCAAGGACCTGATATTGGAACGCAGTATAGAAGTGAAATATTTTATTTAACTAACGAGCAAAAAGAAATCTCAGAGAAACTTATTACAATTTTAGAGGAAAAAGGTTTGAAAATAGCTACAAAAGTTACCCCGGCTACTACTTTTTACAGTGCCGAAGATTATCATCAAAATTACTACAATATTAAAGGAGGAACTCCTTATTGTCATAGATATATTAAAAGGTTTTAAAACAAAAACATTAACTCACGATATTTTGGTAAAGGCCACAATTTATCGTCTACAATTTGCTCCAATTTATCCACTTCGTTTCTAATTAGAATAAAGTACGGAAAAACATTTAGAGCATAAGCATTAGCCATTTTAAAGGAATCCGTCATTAAATTCGCCTTTTTCCTTTCTTCTACCATATCATTAACAGATGAGTGCAAAGTATTTACCCTTTTAGAAATCTCCTCAACGATTTGTATTTGAGCTGAGCAACGTTCTCGTAAATTTTCTTTTCCAAAAACATCTTGTAAACTTTGTATGTTTTGCAATAATTTATGCTGGTAATTTATTGCTGCAGGAATAATATGATTAATAGCTAAATCACCTAAAGTTCTGGCTTCAATCTGGATCATTTTTTTGTATTGTTCCAGTTTAATATTGTATCGTGCTTCTAATTCAGAGGCAGATAAAACTTTCATTTCTTCAAACAATTGAATTACTTTTTTATCTTTTAAACAAGCAATTCCTTCGATCGTATTTTTAGTTGCCGACAAACCTCTTTTTTTAGATTCTTTTATCCACTCTTCACTGTAACTATCACCTTCAAATCGTATATTTTTCGATTCTATAATATATTTTCGTAAAACTTCAAAAATTGCCTCATCCTTTTTTAAACCCTTTTCAATTCGAGTTTCTACTTCAACTTTAAACTCACCTAAAACCTTAGCCATCATGGTGTTTAAAACTGTCATCACTGCCGAGCAGTTTAAAGAAGAACCAACTGCTCTAATTTCGAATTTATTTCCGGTAAATGCAAACGGACTTGTACGATTCCTATCCGTGTTATCTACTAAAATTTGAGGAATTTTACCTATGTTTAGTTTAATTTCGGTTTTTTCCTCGGGTGTCATTTTCCCTCCCTTAATTTTAGTTTCAATTTCATCTAACATCGCTGTTAATTCCGAACCTATAAAAACAGATAAAATGGAAGGCGGCGCTTCTTTTGAGCCCAAACGATGATCGTTTGCTGCATTTAAATATGAAGCTCTTAGCAAATCGGGGTAATCATGAACAGCTTTTATCGCGCAAACAAAAAAAGCTAAAAACTGTAAGTTTTCTTTTGGATTTTTTCCCGGTTTAAGTAAATTAATTCCGCTATCGGTATGCAAAGACCAATTGTTGTGTTTACCAGAGCCATTGATTCCATCAAAAGGTTTTTCGTGAAATAAAACTTTAAAATGATGACGAGCAGCAACTCTTTTCATCAAATCCATAGTAAGTAAATTATGATCAACAGATAAGTTACATTCCTCAAACATAGGTGCACATTCAAATTGCATTGGCGCAACTTCATTGTGGCGAGTTTTTACAGGAATACCTAACTTTATGGCTTCGTATTCAAACTCTTTAAAAAAGTTCATTGTTCGTTCGTTAATAGAACCAAAATAATGATCTTTTAATTGCTGATGTTTAGCCGAAACATGTCCGAACAAAGTACGACCAGTTAGTTGTAAATCGGGGCGAGAATGATACAACAATTCATCAATCAAAAAAAATTCTTGTTCCCAGCCTAAAGTTGCAAAAACTTTTTCAACGGTTTTATCAAATATTTGCGCAACCTCAGTTGCAGCTTTATCAACAGCAGTTAAAGCATTTAACAAAGGTGCTTTATAATCTAAAGCTTCCCCAGTGTACGAAACAAAAATTGTAGGAATACAAAGTGTGTTATCTAAAACAAAAGCAGGAGAAGAAGGATCCCATGCAGTATATCCTCTAGCTTCAAATGTATTACGTAATCCTCCACTGGGAAAAGAAGAAGCATCAGGCTCTTGTTGCACCAAACTAATACCTTCAAAAGTATTTACAGCTGTACCGTCGCCTAAAGCCTCTACAAAAGCATCGTGTTTTTCGGCTGTAGAACCAGTTAATGGTTGAAACCAGTGTGTAAAATGAGTTGCACCAACACTTATTGCCCAAGTTTTCATGGCATTAGCAACATCGTTAGCTACATGAATACTAATTTTGTTTCCAAATTTTATCGCATCTTCTACTTTTTCGAAAGATGATTTGGTTAAATAGGTTTTCATTTTTTGCAAATCAAAAACATTAACACCAAAAACCTCCGATAAATTTACAGATTCACTTTTGTATTTATACTCTCTTTTTAAAAGCGTGCCAATCAATTCATTTCGCAACATAATCTAGCTTTTATACAATTAAAAAATAAACATAACAACTATATACCAGCACTAAAATTAACCCCATCCATCTTTGAATTAGTTTTTTCCAAATCATAAAGGGAAAAATCAAAACTGCTATTGCCAACATCCACATCATATCATAATTAAAGGCACTTTGTGTTAATTTCATTGGTGAAATAATAGAAGTTAAACCTACAACTGCCAAAATATTAAATATATTACTTCCTATAAGGTTGCCTAAAGCAATTTCGGTTTCTTTTTTATATGCAGCTATTACACTTGTAGTTAACTCGGGTATACTCGTTCCAACAGCTAAAATAGTTACGCCAATTATATAAGGACTAACACCAAAAGCTAAAGCAATATTTGTTGCCGAACTTAATAACCACTCTGCACCATAAAACAAACCTACAATACCTAATGCTAAAAAACCAATGTTTTTAAACCAAACTTTTTTAGTATTGGATAACTTTGGTAAATCTTCAACAGGTAAATCAACAGCAACATTTCCTTTATTTTT
Organism: Bacteroidota bacterium; assembly: GCA_041191385.1. Taxonomy (GTDB): domain Bacteria; phylum Bacteroidota; class Bacteroidia; order Flavobacteriales_C; genus JBEEPA01. The sequence continues at coordinate 7,102 of JBEEPA010000293.1, forward strand.
ATTTTTCCAAATCATAAAAAGTGTAAAAACAATTACACCTATAAACAATATAATTCCTTCCCACCATACCACTTGTAAATCCCATGAAAATGCAATAAAAATTAAAGAGGAAACAAATAATATTGGCCAATCTTGATTGATACTTGGTTTTTCTACTGGAATACTTGCCACTAAAGCAGTTGCACCTAAAACCAAAGATAAATTGGCTATATTACTTCCTATAATGTTTCCCATCGACATTAAATTTGCGTCGCCTGGTTGTAATGCGGCATTGATACAAACCAACATTTCGGGAGCTGAAGTACCAAACGAAACAATTGTCATCCCTATAATTAAAGGTGAAATGTTTTTGGATAAAGCTAATCCAACAGCACCTTTTACTAAAAAATCTCCACCAAAAATCAACAAGGCTAAACCCACAGTTAGCCAAATAAAATCAACAAGCATATTATAATTTGGGATCTAAATCGTTTTGGATGTTTTTGGTAATGTCCAAATCCTCCTTTATTTGTTTAATTTCCTTTAAATCTTTAGAAACTACACTTTTAGTGATTTCATTTTGGATTTCGCCTGTAGCATTTTTAATTTCACGAATGCCTTTACCTACTCCACGAGCTAAATCGGGAATTTTATCGGCACCAAATAACATTAAAACAGCAATTAAAACTACAATAATTTCTCCTCCACTGGGAGATAAAAAAAGTATAAAATTCATCATGAAACAAATTTATAAAAATTTAATCTAGCTTATTCAAAATGTTTAAAATTAATGTTTTTTTAATAACTTTATAATTATTGATTTTACACTATGTATTTATCTAAATTACAACAACAGTTATTATTTTTTCTATTATGCTTTGTTAGCAATTTAAAAGCTAACGACTTATATGTTTTTCATAAAACTAAATTAGCTAACGAGTATTTTTTATCTGTAAAATCTGGTACTGCAACTTACAATTTAAGCAATTCTAATCATTTAAAAATTCAATATAGCTTTAATAATCAAGCCCAAAACAGTTTTAGTTTATTGTACAATTACGGAACTAAAACACAAGATTTATCTTATAATCCTATTGCATTTACTCTAAAATACAAAGGTGGAAATGTTTTAACCAAGATTAATATACAGTTTTGGGAAGATATCAACAGCAATGGATTTTTTGATAATGATGATGAAGTGTATATAAGTGAAACTTTAAGTTTGGGTTCTGAAAATTTAAACAGTTTACAATTTGATGTTAAAAAATTTACAAAAGTAACAGGAGCTGGAAACAACAAATTTGATTTAAATAGAATTAGAGCTTTTGAAATAATTTTATCCAATAACAATTCTGTTCATCAGGGCGAAATAGAATGGGTGGATTTAGCATTAAATTTCACTCCAGAAAACGTAACGCCAATAAACAGTTACAACATCAATGGTTCTTTTATTCAATTGTGGAATGATGTAGGTTGTAAATGTGGCAGTTGGACAAAAGAGCGCTGGGAGGAGGAATTAGATAAAATGGAGCAACTTTGTATTGATGAATTAATTATTCAATATTCAGTTTACGAAAATGTTTCTTGGTATAATCAAAGTAACCAAAATTTTATTGAATGGAAATTTAATGCACTAAATCATATTTTTGATGCTTCTCAAGGTAAAAACATTAAAATAGTTTTAGGTACCTTTTTTAGCGAAAGTTGGAATCATGATGATAAAAGTTTACAACAAACCTATGATAAAATCACCAATAAAAATCAATTAATTATAAATGAGTTAGCAACAAATTTTGGTAACCACCCCAACTTTGGCGGCTGGTATATTCCACAAGAAATTAACGATTTAGAATGGCAAGTTAATCCAAAAAAAGATTTACTTTTTAATTGGTTAAACCAAACCACTAACTTAATTAGAAATGTAAGTGATAAAAAAATTACAATAGCTCCATTTTTTAATTTATGGCAACCTGCTGATGTTATTTTAAATTGGTACAAAGATTTACATACTATCTCTCCAAATATTAACGAAATAGCTTTACAAGATGGTGTAGGAATTGGTTTGAAAAAAATAAATTACCATTTACCTCTATATTACAATCCATTAAAAGAGTATTTTAATACCACCAATACTCAAATTGGAATTACAATTGAAAATTTTGAACAAACTAGCGGTTGGCCTATAGATAATGGCAACTTTACTGCTAAAACAGCTTCTATAGATAGATTTAAAAACCAGATAGAATGGGCGAAAAATTTGAATTTAAATCCTATTTATACCTTTGAATGGGGTTATTTACAACCAAAAAATAATAATATTTTAGGCGATAAATTGTTTCAAGATTATGACCAATTGACGAATTGTTCGCCCACTTCAAGCTTAGTTATAAATAATCAAGGTTATAAAATTATTCAAGAACAATTAATATTTAACGAAAAACAAGATATTGTTGAGATTTATAATGTAAACGGACAATTAATCCGATTAATTAACAACACAACAATGGTAGATTTAAGCGATTTAAATCCTGGTGTTTATATTGTAAACACAAATCAAAATCAAAAAATCAAAGTGATGAAATAAGCATAAGATTAAAAAATAGTAAATAAATTATTAAAATATTTTTGTTGAATAGTGTTAGATTGATTTTTTTTGCGTAATATTGCACTCCTATTTTTGAAAAATACGAAAAAGTAAAGTCATGGAATTTATAAAGGAATTATCGAAAGAATTAGTAAGTGTTAAAGAATGGCCAGAATTTAAAGCTGGAGACACTATAACTGTTTATTACACCATTAAAGAGGGGGAAAAAGAAAGAACTCAGTTTTTTCAAGGTGTAGTATT
>JBEEPA010000294.1:0-7798 GCA_041191385.1 Bacteroidota bacterium
AATCGCCTTTTAATCTAAAATCGGGCGTACCACCATTTTCGAAACTCAAAGTGCCCGATGCTCCAATTCCAACAGCACCCAAAGCCTGTACAACATGGTCCTGCCCAATATACATACCCAAGCCATTATTTCCTGCAATGTGTAAATTTACTTGTGCGGTAACATTTGTAGTAAATACCAACAAAAAAGTTGATAAAACTCCTTTTATAAAGTTGGGGAAATAGGTTTTATTAAAATTAGGAAATGATAAAGAAAACCAGTTGAATAATATGCTTTTTGAAACGTGTAATTGATTGTTTTTTAGGAGCTTACCCCCCCCCCCGCAAATTGGAGAGGTAAGTTTATTGAAGCTAGAATTAGATTTTAAAAAATGCATATTGTTTTATATCAAAACATTGATTTGCAAATTTATAAATTTATTTAAATGGAGCAAGAAAAATTTACAAAAAGTAGAACTAATGTTGAAAAAAGATAAAAACAATATGATTCCCCGTTATTGTACGAAAATTCCCCACTCCGTCCTGCGGACACCTCGCCCGAGGGCAAGGAGTTAGCGGTGTGCTACCGCACTTTTTTTTATATTGCTAAAGCAATTTTAATAATAGCTTCGCTATTATTTTTATGGGAATGTACGTAACTCCTCTCCCTTTTTTTGGGAGAGGTTTGATATTAAGAAAAGAGCTAAGCCCTTTGGCTTTGTGATACAATAGCTTTAGTTGTTATTACAGGGCGGAGAGGGTTTTTATTTTTTAATCACAAAAAACTGTTTAGGTGATTTTAGGAACTTTTTAAATACAATCCATAACAATTGTTTGGTATTGGAGAAACTTACACGGCGGGATTTGGTGGCTAATAATAAGGCTAAACCAAAACTTACTGTAAAGTTTACTAAACCTATTAATAAAATACCAATTGTAGATGTTAATACTGTGTTTAAGGTAATTTTAGTTCCTAAAGTAGCTATGGCAAGTCCAAAGTTTCCGGCAGCAAAGGTAATGTGGCGAATATCTATCGGTAAACCAAAAATAACGCCTACTGTACCTGTAATTCCTAATAAAATACCTAAAATAAAATTACCAATTATTACTCCGGAGTTGTGCTCTATATAATTTCCAATCTTTTGTAATGTGGAAGTAGAGATTAATTTTTTGAGAACCGGATGTGCTTTTAAACGTTGAGGAACTTTGTTAAAAATTACCGAGTTATCGTAATAACCAGAAATGACACCAGCCATAAATAAATAAACTCCAGCTATTGCCGCGTGGAATAAGGATAAACTTTTAAGTGGATTAATGTCTTTTATTAATTTCCATGCTTTGGATTCGGACACAAAATAATCTCCGCTAAGATAAAAAATCAACATAGATAATAAGAATGCCACTGGTAATGCAACCACTAAGTTTCCTACAAAAGCAATAAATTGAGAACGAAAAGTATCTATAATTAATTTGGATAAATTTTGTAAACTATCTTCCTCATTTTCATCTTTATTATCAAGGCTAGCTGCTAGTTTTGAAGCCGTCATTGCGGGTTGTTTAGTAGCAAGTGTCCCATGTAAAAAATGAATTCCAATAAACCCCAAGGAATAATTCATACTGTATAAAAAGGCTTCTCCAAATTGCGATAAATGGAGTTTATGTATTGCGATTTTTGTAATATTTAGTATTCCTACAACAGCACCACCTTTCATTGCCGATTTTCTCATTTCAGCATACCCCTCTGCATTGGTTGTAATATAATGTTCGCCTGTACGCCCAGTATGTTCGGTAATTTGAAAAGCTAAAACTTCTAGGTTATTGCTAATTTGTCCACGTAAACTGTGTTTTTCATTTTCAAACTCAACCAACTTTTTTAAAAACACACTTGCTGTTTTGTTTTGAATATCTTGAGATTTTGCAAAAATTAAATTTATCAAAATACGTAAACGAGCCAAATGTTGATGTAATCGTTGCAAATTAAAAGTTAAGGTTAAACCAGCTCCAATTTGATGTTGAGCTTTACGCATTTGCAAAACATTTTTATCACATAAATTAATATTTAAAATCAAATCATTGTAAACCTCGTCCTGATTTAAATTTTGAATATTTACTTTGTTTATTTTTTGTTGTAAAGTTAAAAAACAGGAAGTAGCACTTTCTAAATGTTTATATTTTTCGGTTAATTCCGGACTAATACTTATTCCCGTAATTCGATGTGAAATAATTTGTACCGAATGCCATAAGTTGTTTTTGATATTAAATTGCTGATTGTTTTGCAGTAATTTAAATAACCTCATCCACATTTCATGAGGTATGATTTTGAGCCATTGATAATCATTTTTACGGTGAAAAATTTCATTAAAATCAAATTTAATTTCTTGATTATCCGTAATAGGAGGTAAAATTACATGATATATTTTACGTACGATTGATTTAAAAAAACTTTGATGTTTGTAAATACCCGATTCGGTAAATAATGAAATTAAATCTTTTTTTTCCAATAATTCCCCTATACCTTTTCCAATATAAAACGCAATTTCGGGATTGTTTTCTAGGGTTTCAACAAATACAGTTAATCTATTAATTGCTGCTTTATCGCTTCCTAAAATTGTAGGTCGAATTTCGGTAACAACAATCTTTAAAATTTCGGTAACGTTTATATTTTTATTTACCAATGATTTTATAAGTACCTCCATATAATTTTTGTGCTACAAAACACTAGTTTTTAGGAATAAATAAATCTGCCCCAGGCAATTGTTTAATGGATTTTATAAAATCGTTGCTTAATTCTACTTTATAATCTGAGGATAAATCTAAAAAGTCGCCATCGTGAAAAACCGAACATCTTAAGGTGCAATCTCCAGGATTTTTTAAAACTACATCCGATAAAGCATCTACCAAAATTTCATCTAATTCTGTAAAATCGAGCTTTAAAACTATTTTTTTAACCAGTTTTTTTCGCATATCAGGCAAGTACTCGATATGTGTTGGATTAAAATTAAAATCAGTTTTACTCCATTTTTTATATTCGAATTTCCCTTTGATAAATAAAAAGGATTCTTCGATTAAATATTTTCGGTAGTTGATATAATTATCGCCAAAAAGCATTACATCAAAAGTATCGTAATAATCTTCTAAAACTAATTTTCCGTACATGTTACCAGCCTGGCTTGTACGTTCTTCAGCTCGGGCAACACGACCAACAAAGCTAATTTCTTTATCAATCATTTGTTCGGGCGATTTTTTAATCATTTCCAAGTTAACATTACAAAAGTTATTGATTTCCAACTCAAAATCATCCAAAGGATGACCCGAAATATGGATACCCACCATTTCTTTTTCCAATTTTAACTCATACACACTACTCCAACGCTCACAAGCTGGGAAAACCGGTTTAGGCATTTGGGTTTCCATTGTATCACCAAATAAAGTTTGTTGCATGGAATTCGCTTCTGTTTGCAATTGCGTTCCATATTTCATTGCAACTTCCAAAGGAGTTAAATCTCTTTCGTTAACTTTATAAAAATATTGTGCTCTATGTATATCTTGAAAACAATCAAAACCTCCCGCTTTAGCTAAGTTTTCGAAACAACGTTTATTTACTGCCCTTAAATTTACACGTTTAGCAAAATCATATATATCTGGATAAGGACCATCTTTTTTGCGCTCTTCAATAATACTTTCCACCGCTCCTTCTCCAACACCTTTTACTGCTCCTAAACCAAAACGAATATCCCCTTTTTTATTCACCGTAAATTTAAAACCCGATTCGTTTACATCCGGACCCAAAACCTGTACCCCCATTCGCCTACATTCCTCCATAAAAAAGCTCACTTGCTTAATATCACTCATGTTGTTACTTAAAACCGATGCCATGTACTCGGCAGGATAATGCGCTTTTAAATAGGCAGTTTGGTATGCAACATAAGCATAACAAGTGGAGTGTGATTTGTTAAAAGCATAGGCAGCAAACGCTTCCCAATCTTTCCAAACCTTCTCTAATTTTGCAACAGCATGTCCGTTTTTTTCGCCCCCTTCAATAAATTTAGGTTTTAATTTAGCCAATAAATCGGCTAATTTTTTACCCATAGCTTTACGCAACATATCGGCTTCACCTTTGGTAAATCCTGCTAATTTTTGCGACAACAACATCACCTGCTCTTGATAAACCGTAATACCGTAGGTTTCTTCCAAATACTCGTCCATCCCTTCCAAATCGTAAGTGATAGGTTCTTTTCCATGTTTACGTGCAATAAAACTTGGAATATACTCTAAAGGCCCCGGACGATACAAGGCATTCATGGCAATTAAATCGGCAAAAACTGTTGGTTTTAGCTGTGTCATGTATTTTTGCATACCCACAGATTCGTATTGGAACACCCCAACCGTATCTCCACGCTGAAAAAGTTCGTAAGTTTTTTCGTCATCCAAAGGAAAATCATCCGCAACCAATTCAATTCCGTGGCGTTCCTTTATAATGGCAATAGCATCTTTAATTAAGGTTAAAGTTTTTAAACCTAAAAAGTCCATTTTTAACAAACCAGCACTCTCCACCACCGCATTATCAAACTGCGTACACCACATATCTGAGTCCTTGGCAACCGCCACAGGAATATGTTCGCGAATATCACTTGGTGTGATAATTACTCCACAAGCATGAATTCCTGTATTTCGCATCGAACCCTCTAGGGAATGCGCTTTACGAATAATATCTCCTTGTAAATTATTTTGTTGAAATAATGTTTTTAACTCTTGAGCTAAAGGAATTTGCTCGGGTTTAACTTTTTCTTTAAACTTTTTTTCATCCCAACTAAATAAATCATTTAGTTTTATAGTATCAGGCACCAATTTAGCCAATCTATCTGCCTCACTTAAAGGCAAATCCAAAACTCTGGCAGTATCTCTAATGGATGATTTTGCCGCCATAGTACCATAGGTTATGATTTGTGCAACCTGACTAGCCCCATATTTATCGATAACATACTGAATAACTTTACCCCTGCCTTCATCATCAAAATCAATATCAATATCGGGCATACTTACCCTGTCGGGATTTAAAAAACGCTCGAATAGTAAATCGTATTTAATAGGATCAATGTTAGTAATTTTAGTACAGTAAGCCACAGCAGAACCCGCAGCAGAACCCCTTCCAGGACCAACAGAAACACCCATATTTCTGGCTGCTGCAATAAAATCTTGCACAATTAAAAAATATCCTGGATAACCTGTTTTAGCAATTACCTCTAGCTCAAAATCCAAACGTTCTTTAATTTCATCAGTAATTTCGCCATATCTTTCTTTAGCACCTTCGTAGGTTAAATGGCGTAAAAAAGTATTTTCACCGCGTTTTAGTCCATCTTCCTCATCCCTAGAATCTATAAATTGCTCTGGAATATCAAATTTGGGTAACAAAACATCACTTTCAAGTTTGTAAACCTCAATTTTATTTACAATTTCCTCAATATTTTCTATAGCTTCTGGTAAATCCAAAAACAAATCTTTCATTTCATCAGGAGATTTAAAATAATATTCCTGATTTTCTAAACCAAATCTAAAACCTCTACCTCGTCCAATAGGTGTATTTTTTAACTCACCATCTTTAACACATAATAAAATATCGTGTACATCGGCATCTTTTTGTTCCACATAAAAATTATTGTTTGCAGCAACAATTTTAATATTGTGTTTATGCGCTAAACGAATTAAGGGTTCGTTTAATCTTTCTTGATTAGACGTTTTTAATCGATTAATTTCGATGTAAAAATCATCCCCAAAATGCTCTTTCCACCATAACATTTCAGTTTCAGCCTGATTTTCGCCAAAGTTTAAAATCAAATTAGGAATTTCTCCAAATTCGCCACCAGATAAAATAATTAAATCTTCTTTGTGCTCTAAAATTAACTTTTTATCCACTCTGGGAATGTAGTAAAATCCATCAATCCAAGCTTGCGAACAAATTTTAGCTAAGTTTTTATATCCGTTATAATTTTTTGCTAAAATTACAACCTGATTTCCATTATCTTTTGTGGTTTTATCCAATCTGTTTTTACAAACATTCAATTCACAACCTACAATAGGAATTAATTTTTGAGCTTCGGGATTATCCGCAATAGTTTTGTTGTGGGCTAAAACTGCTTTAACGAAATTAAATGCCCCCATCATATTTCCTGTATCAGTTAGGGCAACAGCACTTAATTTAAATTCGATGGCTTTTTTTACAATATCCTTAATTTGCGAAGTGGATTGTAAAATAGAAAATTGCGAGTGGTTGTGTAAATGTGCAAAAGATAAGTTTTTTAATTTTTCCTTGTTGGCTTGTAAAGTATTTGTATCTAAACCCGAAAAACTTTTTTGAGCATATTTTTTACTTTCTTCTTTTAAATTTCGATGTTTTAAACCAAAACTTTTTATCGGTTGAGTATGTTTGATTTGATAATCCCGAATGTATTCAAAACCAACTTTTAATTCCTCGGTTGTATAATTTCCAACGCGTAGTAACTCAAAAAAACATCTCGCAGTAGCTTCAACATCTGCGCTTGCATTGTGCGCTTCCGCAAAATCAACTCCAAACAAATAATGGTGTAATTCGCCTAATTTTGGTAATTTAAATCGTCCGCCTTTACCTCCTGCTATTTTACATAAGTTAGCAGTTTTTTCGGTACAAGTATCTAATACAAGTGTGGTGTGTAATTTTGTTTCCCATTGTAAACGTTCGAACTCGGCACCTAAAACCTGAATATCAAAATTCAAATTTTGTCCAACCAAATAATCCGATTGTTCTAAAACTACTTTAAACTCTTCTAAAACTTTTTCTAAATCATAACCTTCTGCCTCTGCTAAAGCTGTAGAAATCCCATGAACCTTCTCGGCATCATAAGGAATATCAAAACCTTTTGGTTTAATTAAATAATCCTTACTATCGGTTAAATTCCCCCATTCATCATGCGTTTGCCAAGCAATTTGAACCACTCTGGGCCAATTATCTACCTCTTTGTAGGAAACATCCCATCTTTTAGGTAAACCAGTAGTTTCGGTATCAAATACTACATACTGCATTAATTATTTGTATTTGGTGTTTCTTTTAAAGGATATTTTTTATTAAAATATGGTGTAAGTACCAAAGCGATTACGCCATGTACAGCCACCCCTGCCGTAACAGTTAAAAACATTACATTTACAATGGCTGCGGCAGATGTTCCTATCACTCCAAAAGCGGAAAAACCTAATAAAGCCATAGCGTGCCAAGCACCTACTCCACCGTTGGTTGGTGCTACCATTCCGTAACTACCCGATACCAAAAGGGTAAAACCAGCCAATAACCCTAAATTTCTAGTAGGTTCATAAGCAAAAACATTAATATATAACATACCTAAATACATTGCCCATAATAAAAAGGTATGTACTAAAAACATAGGTTTTTCTTTGGTTTTCCACATCTTAATTAAACCCACTTTAGCATCTACTAAAGTTTTTCCAAGTTTTTGAAAAATGCTTAATTTCAATAATTTTTTTCGAAAAATAATTGCGGTTAAAATTGTTAGCACACCAAATGCTAAAACTAAAAAAATCAGCCACTTTTTATTCAGAATATCGTTTACTAATGCTGGCATTGCAGAATTGTAATACAACGTTTGCATTAACGGGAAATTAATGATTACTAAAACTACAGTTAAAAAAATTAGGGATAATAAATCAATTAAACGCTCTACCACTACAGTACCTAATAAGTTTTTTACTGGAATTTTTTCGTATTTATAAATCGTTCCACATCTAACTACTTCTCCTGATCGCGGAATTAAAATATTAAATAAATTCATTGT
>JBEEPA010000295.1:0-3324 GCA_041191385.1 Bacteroidota bacterium
ATTTAATAGTGTTAACGTTTTGTTAGTTTATGTTAGTTTTTTGTTAGGCCTTGATATTGTACAAATAAAAATATTATTATTGCAAAGATTTTGAAATATGGAATTAATTTTAGTATCCGATTTTAGTCCAATAGTAAACGAACACTTGCTACTTAACCAATTATTTATTAATGGTTTAGAAGTATTTCATTTACGTAAAAGGGATTATACATTGCAACAAATGATGGATCATATTCAAGCCATACCGGCTGTATATCATCCTAAGATTGTTATCCATTCGCATTTTCAATTGTTATCCTATTTTGATTTAAAAGGTGTTCATTTTAGCAAACAATATACATTAGAACATTTTAAAAATGAATCATCAGAAGAATTATGGAATTTAGTATGCAAAAAGCATATTAGTTTAAGTGTGCATAGCTTAAATGATATTTTAAAATTAGAACAGGTATATAATTATGTGTTTATCAGTCCGGTTTTTGATAGTATCTCTAACCGTGGTTATAATGCAAAAATTAAAATAAAAACTTTCCAAAAATTTTTAGAAACCCCAAACCGTAAAGTTAAAGTAATTGCGCTGGGAGGTATTAAAGAAAATAACATACCGCTAGCCTTTGCAACAGGATTTGATGGGGTTGCAATGTTGGGATACATTTGGAACGAGTTTGCGCAAAATAAAAACGTTGATTTAGGAATAGAAAGATTTAAACAAATACAACGATTACTAAAATTAGTAGAGTATCCAATAGGATAATTTTAATATAAAAAAAGGGAGCAAAATAGCTCCCTTCTATATCATTTGTTCGAATTATTATCTTGAAATAATTAATCTTTGAACTTTGTTAGAATTAGGGAATTTAACAAAATAAACACCCGAAGCTAAATCACCAACATAATTTGTACGACCAGTAAATTGCTTAACCAATCTTCCAGATGCGTTGTAAACTTCAGCAACAGAATATATGCCTTCAACATTTACGTAATCTCTAGCAGGATTAGGGAATAAAACTATTGGATTTTCATTTACATCATCCGTGTTCGTTGTAGTATTTAAAAACTCTAAATAATCAACATTAACATTTCCAACAACAATTTCTAATCTTAAAATATGTGTTCCTTGAGGAACAGTAACGTTAGAACTATATGTAACTTCTTTATAACTTGTCCAACTATCCGTAAAAGTCATTGGAGTTGCTGGCATCAACTCATATCCATTCAATGTTAAACGAATTCTTCCTACAGGATCTGATAAATCAACTTGAGCAACATTAAAAACTAAATTAAAATTACCACCTACTGGAGCATTTACTGTATACTCTAACCATTCACCTGCAACCGTATAATCTACCGAATATTTTTGATAATTATATTCCTGAATATTAACCGGATGATTTAATCTATATTGATTTACACTTGGGTCAGGTTCCCATGGATTAAATTCTTCATTATAAGTAACACCTTCAGGTCCATTATCAAAATCCTCCGCTTCAATTCTTCCTGGTATAGGATGTGCCTGACCCAAAAATGGCGTACGGTTAGCAAACGGGTCTGTAACAGTAAAACTAACCACGTCAGATGCCGTTAGATTACCTTCATCAGTAGCAGTAAACGTTATTGTTTCGGTACCTGTAAAGTTATTAGTGCTTGAAATAGTTGCTACACCATTTGAAATTGAGATTAAGATATTTGTATTACCAGTTGCTGAATAAACTAAATTGCTTACTGAAGTTTTATCATCGTTAAATACTGTTTTTAAATCTATAGTATAAGAAGCAAAATTCATGGTTAAATTTTGATCAGAAATTGCGTTTACTACTGTTGGTGCAAAATTTGTGTTTTCATCTACCACTTTAATTTGAACAGGTCCTTGATGCGGATAAACGTTAACCAACATGAAACCATTTTTGATGGAATAATTACTAATTGTATTTCCATTTTGCGATACATCCCAATCACCATTAACATTTAAACCATCTAAATTTACCTTTAAAGTTATTGGATCTTTGTAAACTAATCCGTTAATATAATTGGCTACATTAACTGTAATTTGAGGATTTATGGATGTCCAAGTAACATTTATAGTTTTAGTATTAGCATTATAACTTGTTTGGGGTTGATATTTTACTTTTTGTAATTGATAACTATTAATTTGTGTTACTGTTCCATTATATAACTCTCCAGATTCGATTTTTGATTTTACATAATTCATATGGTCTCTATATGCACTAACTCTTACAGCTCCCCAACCAAAATCACCAACATTATGTAATTCACGTAAAGTAAAAGTTCCATTAGTTATTGCATTATTTACAGTTCCATTTAAAACAGCTAGTTGTCCTGCACTATTTAATAGGCGGTGATTATCATCAAAAACCTGAACCGCATTTCTAAAATATCCATCTGCATCAGGTAAATAATCGTGTGGATCATCATTGTTATAACCATTTCTTGGAAAAGAACCTATTAAAGGTGTTGATTGTGGCCAACCAGATCTAGAGCCAGAATAACCTAAATCTTTCAAACGTTGATTTGCCAAATCCGAATGTCTATCATAAGGAAAAATATAGTAAACTGGAGCATATCCTGTACCGTTTAAAAATGCTGTATGAGCATCATTTAATTCTCTGTTGAAAGCGGTCAAAGAAGTTGACTCTCCCCAGCCCAATTGCCCATTACAAGGATCCCATCCTGCTCTACCTACAGCACATCCATGATCAAAAGAATGGTTAATTAATTCATGACCATGTTCATCCATCATAACTTGTTTTGCATGATTATACAATGTTTTTCCTCTAACTATTCTATTAGATTCACACTCATTAGCAATTGCGCCAAAACCAAATTTTATTCCTCTATTTGCAGCGATAGTATCACCATATTGCCAAATACCATCCACACCACTCATGCCATAATCATCATGAATTATTGTATATGCAGCTTTAGCATCGTTTTTCCATCTTGTAATTTGTGCTGAAGGATTTTGTGCAAATGAAATTGCACTCGAGAATACTCCTAGTAAAAGTAGATAGTTTTTTTTCATAAAAGTAGTTTAAGTAGGATTTCTAAATTAATCATTTTGATTATAAAAACCAAAATTAAATTTTTAAAACATTTTTAAAAGTAATTTGTTACATTTAAAAATATTGAAATAAATGGTTGATTAACAGGAATTTGTTTGTAAGTGCTAAATTTATTTTTAAAAAAAATAAATATACTTATTTAAAATAGTGTTAATTATTGATTAATATAATAATATAGCTTGCTAAAGACTCTTAAACAACTATTTATAAAAATTATATTTTACAAAATGTAACAAATTACTTT
>JBEEPA010000296.1:0-3637 GCA_041191385.1 Bacteroidota bacterium
ATACTTAAAAATAAAATTGAGTATATCAAAGGAGTTGGTCCTGCTAAAGCGGAAATTATCCAAAAAGAATTAAACTATTATACTTGGGAGGATATTTTACATCATTTCCCAATTCGTTACATTGACAAAACAAAGTTTTTTAGTATAAACGAACTTAAACCCGAAATGCACTCGGCGTTAATAAATGGTATAGTTACAAACGTTAAGGAATCTGGAACAGGAAATGCCAAAAGGTTTACAGCTATTTTTAAAGACGAAACAGGCACCATGGAATTGGTTTGGTTTAAGGGCGTAGATTGGATAAAAAAATTAATAAATCCTGGAACAAGTTATGTGATTTTTGGAAAACCCAATTGGTTTAATCAAAAATTTACCATGCCACATCCAGAAATTACAAATCTTTTAGAATTTATAAATCAAAAAAACAACCAACTCATTCCGGTTTATCCTACAACCGAAAAGATGAAAAAAAGAGGTTTAGATAGTAAAGCTTTTGGAGTAATTGTAAAGAGTTTATTAAACGAATTGGGTAACGATAAAATCACCGAAAATTTACCGCTTAGTTTAATTCAAAAATATGGTTTACTAAGTAAAAACAACGCGATTCATCAAATACATTTTCCAGATAATCAAGAAGTTATAAATAAAGCAAAAGGAAGATTAAAATTAGAAGAGCTTATTTTTGTGCAACTTAAAATTTTACAAGGAAAAATTTTAAATCAGCTCCATATAAAAGGATTTAATTTTAATTTGGTTGGCAATTATTTTAACGATTTCTACAAAAATATTTTACCCTTTGAACTTACCAATGCCCAAAAAAAGGTATTAAAAGAAATTAGAAAAGATACCAGCACTGGCAAACAAATGAATCGATTGGTGCAAGGTGATGTAGGGAGTGGTAAAACTATTGTGGCTTTAATGTGTATGCTATTGGCCATTGATAATAATTTCCAAGCTTGTTTGATGGCTCCAACCGAAATATTGGCAACCCAACATTTTAAAGAAATTCATCATCTTTTATCCAAGTTAAATTTAAAAGTGCATTTACTAACCGGGAGCACCAAAAAAAGGGAAAGAGAAATTATACATGCGGATTTAGAAAATGGAGATTGTGCGGTTTTAATTGGAACACATGCTTTAATTGAAGATAAAGTTAAATTTAAAAATTTAGGCTTAGCTGTGATTGATGAACAACACCGTTTTGGTGTGGCACAACGCTCAAAATTATGGCAAAAAAACACTTTACCTCCACATGTGTTAGTAATGACAGCAACTCCCATTCCCAGAACTTTAGCAATGACGGTATATGGTGATTTGGATGTTTCAATTATAGATGAATTACCTCCAGGTAGAAAAGCTATTGTTACCAAACATTTCTCGGATGCACAACGATTGGTGGTGTTTGGATTTATTAAAGAGCAAATTGAGTTAGGACGACAAGCCTATATTGTATATCCATTAATTGAGGAATCCGAAACAATGGATTATAAAGATTTAATGGATGGTTACGATAGTATTGTACGCTATTTCCCTTTACCAAAATATCAGGTTGCAATTGTTCATGGACGAATGAAACCTGAGGATAAAGAATATGAAATGAAACGTTTTGCTAGTGGTAATGCTCAAATTATGGTAGCTACAACTGTAATTGAAGTTGGTGTTAATGTTCCAAACGCCAGTGTTATGGTGATTGAAAGTGCCGAGAGGTTTGGGTTAAGTCAGTTACACCAATTAAGAGGACGAGTTGGTAGAGGTGCAGAACAATCTTACTGCATATTAATGACAGGCAATAAATTAGGTACTGAAGCAAAAATTAGAATGCGAACAATGGTGGAAACCAACGACGGGTTTAAAATTAGTGAAGTTGATTTAAAGTTACGCGGACCAGGCGATTTACAAGGAACACAACAAAGCGGAGTGATGGATTTAAAATTAGCCTCCTTAACAGAGGATAGTAAATTGTTACATTTTGCTCGTGAAAGAGTTAAAGAAATTTTAGAGGAAGATCCATTTTTAGAAAACCCGAATAATTACCCTTTAAAATTACATTTGTTAAAGGAAAAAAATAAAGGAAAAATAAATTGGGGACGAATAAGTTAAAATTATAAAAGAAAACTAATGAATATCAGATACAACAAAATAAAAAACTCATTTTTTGCGAAAAACCGCATGAATTTTGCGAAAAAAATGAAAAAAAATTCGGTTGCAATTTTTTGTACCAATTACGAAATGCACCGTAATGGAGATTGTAATTTTCCTTTTCGTCCCGATTCTGATTTTTTTTACTTAACAGGTATCAATCAGGAAAAAAGTATTTTGGTATTGGTAAAAACTGAAACCGTAGAGGAAACTTTATTTATTTTACAATCTGATGAGCATTTAAAAATATGGGAAGGAGAAAAATTTAATCTAGAAAATGCTAGCGAAACATCAGGTATAAAAAATGTGCAGTGGTTAGGAAATTACGAAAGTTATATCAAAAATAAAATCCTACAAAACCAACATATTTATATCAACTATTTCGAAAACGATCGACATTCTTTAAATCAAGCCAATCCAAATACAGTTTTAGGAAATGAATTAAAAAATGAATTCCCAGCGCATCAATTTCATCGCTCTGCTCCTATTTTAAAACAGTTACGTTGTATAAAATCTGCTACAGAAATAAAAATTATTCAGCAAGCTTGTGCTATTACCCATAAAGCTTTTGTAAACGTGCTTCAAACTATTAAACCAGGAATGATGGAGTACGAAATCGAAGCAGAAATATCATATATCTTTACTAAAAATGGTGCTACAGCACATGCTTACTCGCCAATTGTTGCTTCTGGAAAAAATGCTTGTGTTTTACACTACATCGACAATAACAATGTTTGTAAAAATGGCGATTTGGTTTTAATGGATTTTGGTGCAGAATATGCTTATTATGCAGCAGATTTAACCAGAACAATTCCAGTAAATGGTAAGTTTACCAAACGACAAAAAGAAGTTTATACTGCCTGTTTAAATGTGTTTAAATATGCAAAATCAATTATTCAACCAGGTTTATCATGGGAAGAATACAATAAAAAAATTGGGATAAAAATGACAGAAGAATTATGTAATATTGGTTTAATTGATTCTTCCGAACTTGAAAATCCATCATCCACAGCATTTCGCAAATATTTTATGCACGGAACCAGTCATTTTTTAGGCTTAGATGTTCATGACGTTGGCGACCGAAGCAAAAAATTTAAGTCTAGAATGTTATTAACCTGCGAACCAGGAATTTATATTCCTGAGGAAAATATAGGAATCCGTATCGAAAACGATTTTTTAATCACTAAAAATGGCGTAAAAGATTTAATGGAAAACATCCCTATCGAAATTGAAGATATCGAAAAATGGATGAAGAAAAAACCTTAACTACTCTTTTGTTTTAGGAACAAAATCGATTGAAATTGAATTTACACAGTGACGGGTGTTTTTAGAAGTGAATTTTTCACCACGAAAAACATGTCCTAAATGCCCGTCACAAACCGCACATACAATTTCAATTCTTCTGCCATCTTTATCCAAAACCTCCTTAACATTTTGGTCGATTGCATCATCAAAACTAGGCCATCCACAACCCGAATTAAATTTATCTTCGCTTTTA
>JBEEPA010000297.1:0-10999 GCA_041191385.1 Bacteroidota bacterium
GCTAAAGATGGTATTGTGGCTATTAAAATTAAATCGGCTCGTATGTTATTGGCTTATGGCTTTTTACGTAGTGTATTTGAGGTTTTTGAGCGCTACAAAACACCTATCGATATGATTACTACTTCTGAGGTGGCGGTTTCTTTAACTATTGATAAATTAACACATTTAGATCAAATTATCGAGGAATTAGAAGGTTTTGGAAATGTTGAAGTAGATAAAAACCAAACCATTATTTGTATAGTTGGAAATATGATTAACGAGGAAGAAGGTATGGCTGCAAAAATATTTACAACTTTAAAAAATGTGCCTTTACGAATGATTTCTTACGGTGGTAGCAAAAACAACGTAAGTATTTTAGTGGATTCTACTTATAAAAACAAAGCTTTAAATGAACTAAACAACGGTTTATTTACTTTCTAAATTTATTTTCATGTTATTAAAAAACAAATTAAAGGTGTTGGGTAATTTACCCACACCTTTTTATTATTACGATATGGAGTTGTTGCACAAAACGGTGCAACTGGCTAAAAAACAAGCGGATAAATATGGTTATCATATTCACTATGCTGTAAAGGCAAATTTTAACGATACTATATTAAAAACTATGAGTGGCTATGGTTTGGGGGCGGATTGTGTAAGCGGACAAGAGGTGCAAATTGCTATTGATAATGGTTTTAAAGCTAGTGAGGTTGTTTTTGCAGGTGTAGGAAAAAGTGATAGCGAAATTATTACTGCTTTAAATCATGATATTTTCATGTTTAACTGCGAAAGTCCGCAGGAAATCGAAATTATCAACGAATTGGCTGTTCAGCAAAATAAAATTGCGCGTATCGCTTTGCGAATCAACCCAAATGTAAATGCCAATACGCACAAACATATCACTACTGGTTTAAAAGAAAATAAGTTTGGTATTGATATGTGGGCAATGGATGGGGTTTTGGAGGTAATTAAAAAATGCTCTAATATTCAATTAATTGGTTTACATTTCCATATTGGGAGTCAGATTACCGACCTAAATTCATTTAAGGAATTGTGTACGCGTGTTAACACCATTCAGGATTGGTTTATTAGCCGACATGTAGAAATTAAAATTTTAAACATGGGTGGTGGTTTAGGAATCAATTACCATGATCCAGAAAATCATCCTATTGCAGATTTTGAAGAATATTTCCATATTTTTAATCAGTTTTTGGATATCAAACCTAATCAAGAAGTACATTTCGAATTAGGTCGATCCATTATTGCTCAATGCGGTTCGTTAATCAGCAAAGTTTTATACATTAAAAATGGTATAGAAACTAATTTTGCTATTTTAGATGCTGGGATGACAGAGTTAATCAGACCAATGCTGTACCAAGCACATCATCATATTGTAAACTTAAGCTCCGAGGAAAGTGAAATTGTAAAATACGATATCGTAGGACCAATTTGCGAATCTACCGATTGTTTTGTGAAAGGATTAGAAATTCCTAAAACCAAAAGAGGCGATGTTTTCCAAATTTTCTCAGCAGGAGCATATGGGGAAGTAATGGCATCCAACTACAACTTAAAAACCTTACACCCACCCGTTTTTTCGGATAAAATTTAAGAGAATTTTCTGACAATTGCGACTAAAGCGAAAATTGAAGATATTAAATAGGAATGATATAATTTCACGCGAAGTTCGCTAAAAAAATCACGCAAAGAAAAACGCATAGATTTCATTATCAACTTTGCAAACCTTTGCGGTACTTTGCGAACAACTTTGCGCATTTTGAGTGCAATCAACATAAATCTAAAAAAAAACTGCCCTTTTGGGGCAGTTTTTGAGACAATTGCGACTAAAGCGACAATTGAAAATATAGAAATAGGGACTTTCGTCCCTTTTTTTATTACCCCTTATTTCTACTATCTAACAAAATTGTAACAGGTCCATCGTTTAGTAATTCAATTTGCATATCGGCACCAAAAATTCCGTTTTGGATGTTTTTTTGGGTAAATTGGGCCAAAGAATTTGTGAAGTCCTCGTACATTTTTTTAGCGATATCAGGGGCTGCACTTTCGATGTACGACGGTCGGTTGCCTTTGTGCGTGTTGGCTAGGAGTGTAAACTGACTCACCACTAAAAAATCGCCATTCACATCCAAACAACTTAAATTCATTTTACCATTTTCGTCACTAAAAATTCGCATAAGAGCAATTTTTTTTACCAAATAATCCAAATCTTCCATGGTATCACCCTGTTGTACGCCTAAAAAAATCAATAAACCCTTATCAATTTTCCCAACCACTTGTTGCGAAACACTTACTTTTGCATATTGCACACGTTGTAATACTGCTTTCATTTTTTTGGGTAATTTGATGTTTTTACAATTTAAGGTTTTAAATTAGCAATATTTTCCAATACTTTACCATGAACTTAGCAAATTTAGCCAAAAACGATACAATTATTGCTCCTGCAACCGCTCCAGGAATGGGTGCTATTGCTGTTTTACGTATAAGCGGTCCCCAAGCAATTCATTTTGTACAACAACGCTTTAAATCGCTAAAGGGAAATAAAAATTTATTGGCACAAAATAGTCACACGGCACATTTTGGCTATTTAATGGATGATGGGAAAGTGGTGGACGAGGTTTTGATTACCTTATTTAGTGCAGGAAAATCATACACAGGAGAGGAAACGGTAGAAATTAGCTGTCATGGCTCCACCTATATTACCCAAAAAATACTAGAAGTTTTTTTAAAAGACGGTTTGCGAATTGCGGATCCTGGAGAATTTACCATGCGTGCTTACCGAAGCGGAAAATACGATTTGGCACAAGCTGAGGCTGTGGCAGATTTAATCCATTCCACCAACCAATACGGTGCCGAAATTGCTTTGGAACAAATGCGTGGCGGATTTTCCAATCAGATTGAAGATTTACGTACCCAATTGTTAGATTTTGCGAGTTTGATAGAGTTAGAATTAGATTTTGCTGAGGAAGATGTAGAATTTGCAGATCGAACTCAGTTTTTACAATTGGTTGCCGAAATTCAAAAATTATTAAGCTCGTTAATTCAGAGTTTTCAATGGGGAAATGCCATTAAAAACGGAATTCCTGTTGCAATTGTAGGTAAACCTAATGTAGGAAAATCTACTTTGTTAAATTTAATTTTAAATGATGAAAGAGCAATTGTATCGGATATTGCAGGAACTACGCGCGATGTAATTGAAGATGTGATAAAAATTGATGGTTTAGATTATCGTTTTATCGATACAGCAGGAATTCGAGAAACTACGGATTATGTTGAAGGCGAGGGCATTAAAAAAACTTTTCAGAAAATTGCACAAGCTAAAATTGTACTACATTTATTAGATGTGCAAGAGCTTACCCATGAAAATAGCATAGATTTTTTACAAAATTTATTCAAACAACAATACGCTCAGTTTAAAGATAAAAAAATTGTTTTTGTGTTAAACAAATCCGATTTATTATCTAAAGAGGAATTCAACACCATAGCTCAGGCTAACTATCCTGGAGATTTTGATTGTATATTAATTTCGGCAAAAGAAAATCAAGGAACCGAAAAATTAATTGAAACACTCACCGAATTTGTAAAAAACGGATTGGTAAGCACATCGGATATCGTAGTAACCAACATCCGCCATGTACAAGCCATGGAACAAGCCCAAAACGCATTAACCCGAGTTACCCAAGCTATGCAAACCCAAATCCCTTCCGATTTAATCGCTATCGACATCCGCGCCGCCCTACAATCCCTAGGCAGCATAACAGGCCACATCACAACAGATGATTTATTAGGAAATATTTTTAGTAAGTTTTGTATTGGAAAGTAACCACCACAAAACAACCAAGTAAAAAACAACTACAAAACGCAATACAAACCTTTAAATTAAGGTTTTTTACTCTCAACAAAGTTAATATTTATTTTGTGATATTATACGTTTATTAGGTACAAATTTGTACCTTTATTGTACCTATTTATAAAAAAGCTATTTTTTTGACTTATTTTGTACCTCATTTAGTTTACAAAATTTACAAAACAATACACTTTTAAATAAAATTTACACTTTTAAAGGTTTTGATAACTAAAAAAAAGATACAATGAGCAGTAATATAAAGGTACAGCGTATTTGTCAGCATTGCAGAACAGAATTTACAGCCTTTACAACTGTAACAAAGTACTGTTCCCAAAGCTGTGGAAGTTTGGCATACAAGGCTAAAAAAAGAGCTGAAAAGGTGGAAAAATCAAACACCGAAACCAAACAGATAAAAACTAAACCTATTGAAGAGCTTAAAGCAAAAGAGTTTTTGACTGTTTCAGATGTTTCAAAATTAATAAGTTGTTCCCGTCAAAACGTTTACAAACTAATAAATACAGGAAAGCTTAAAGCAACAAACATACTGGAAAAGAAAACTATTATAAGACGCTGCGACCTTGACGGGCTTTTTAATCAATCGGAAATTGAAGCCGAACAAAATTTAAGTGTAGTTGACAAATTAATACAAGAATTAACAGAATGGAAACAGGCAGGAGCGTTTGATATTACAAACTGTTACACTATAAACGAAGTATTGGGAAAGTATAGCATATCTGAAAAAGCATTACACAACCTTATCAAACGTGAAAATATACCCAAAATAAAAAAGGGTTGGTATGCTTATGTACCTAAACCAATAATTGATAAACTATTAAGTTAAGTAAAAAAAGGTTTGTTTAAAGAGTATCAAAAGTAACTTTAGTAACTAAGAAAAAAAGCAATGGCAACAAAAGTAACATTACGACAAAAAAAAATAAGCAAGGGACGACAAAGCCTTTATTTAGATTTTTACCCACCTATACCACACCCCGAAACAGGCGAACCCACACGAAGGGAATTTTTAGGGCTTTATATTTATGAGAAACCGAAAACACCCATTGACAAACAACATAATATTGAAACCATGCAAATAGGCGAAAGCATACGCCAAAAACGTGAAAACTTTTTAAATAAGCCTGAAATTTACAGCGAATACGAAAAAGAGCAGTTAATTAAAAAGGAAAAGGGCGAACAATGTTTTATTGAGTATTTCAAAAAGTTAGCTAATAAACGCAAAGCAAGTAACCACGATAATTGGGTTTCAGCACTCAACTACATTGAAAGTTTTACCAACAATAAATTGAAGTTTGCAGACCTCAACGAAAAGTTTTTTGAGGACTTTAAAGAATACCTACTAAGTACCAAAAGTAAAAAGAGCCACAAAACAACCCTTTCGCAAAATTCAGCCGTTTCGTATTTCAACAAGGTAAAAGCTGCATTAAAACAAGCTTATAAAGACGGAATACTACAAACCGACTTGAACGCTAAAATAAGCCCAATTAAGGCAGCCGAAACAAGACGGGAATACTTGACTATTGAGGAACTGAATAAACTTGTAAAAACACCATGCAACAACGATTTGTTAAAACGTGCAGCCTTATTTTCAGCCCTTACAGGGTTGAGGTTTTCAGATATTCAAAAAATGGTATGGGGCGAACTTGAATACATTGAGGAACAAGGCTATTTCCTGAATTTTAGCCAACAAAAAACCAAAGGAATAGAATATTACCCTATTTCAGAACAGGCAGTAAGTTTGTTAAAAGATAAAGGCGAACCAACAACCAAAGTATTTGAAGGTTTGGAATATTCAGCCTACCATAATAAACACTTGTTTCAATGGATTGGAGCAGCAGGAATAACAAAGGATATTACCTTTCATTGTTTTCGCCACACTTTCGCCACCTTACAACTTTTTAACGGAACAGATATTTATACCGTTTCCAAAATGTTAGGACATAAAGACCTGAAAACAACACAGATATACGCTAAGATTGTGGACGATACCAAACGCAAAGCAGCCGACAAAATTAAATTAGATATGTAACCAATTAAAATATAAAAGAAAATGAATTATTTAGAAATAGTATTACATGGTTATTTTAATGAGAATAACAGGGAGTTTTTGGATAAATATTTTTTTAGAGAATTTAAAAAAGCAGAAAAAGAACATTTTTTTGAAGCAGATGAATTTTTTAACGGGTGCTTAAAAATTGTGGATATCCTTAAAGAAAATTATAAAAAGCAATATATTGAAATACAAAGTGAATTAAACAAGTATTTAGTTTCAGTAAAAAAAGAAGATAGGGATAATGAATTTATACAGCAACAAAAAGAAGAAATTGAATACCTTAAACTTAATGGAAACACTAACTTTAGATTAAATAATGGTAAAAATGTTGTACTTAAAATTGAAGAAATAAGCTATATTCAAAATGCAATAGAACAAGCATTAAAAAAAACTCAACCAGAAATTGAACATTCCAAACCTCAACCGATTATTAAGCAAAAATCTGAACAAAACATAAAACTAATAACATTTAAGAACAGCGAAACAATTGAAAAAATACATACCGAACTAAAAGGGTATTTCCCGAAAAAAGAAGCTGAATTATTGAAGGCATTACAGGGCGAACAATTAAGCGAAATACTTTTATTTCCTCATAATCAAAATAAGTTTGTTGAGGTTTTTAGACGACTTAAATACAATGGCTTTTTGTTAAACACCGATACGGAAACAAAAAACTGGATATGTACAACTTTTCAGTTTATTAAAAAAGGATTTGCAGAACCTCAACCCTTTAATGAAGATACAGTTTGGAATAATTTAAACAAAGGCAAAGGCGAACCAACCAAAAAAGAACGAATTTGTATTACTGATTGGTTGCCATACAAAAACCCCAAAACACTAGAGGAAGAAGTACAAAAAGAAAAACGATAAAAAAAACTATATTCTATTTATATCCCATTACATAAATGGGTATTGATAGGGATATTGTTTACTAAGTTTTTTTGCAACATTAATAATTTAAAAATGTTGTAAAATGATAATCGTACAATTAGACAGTGAACAATTAAGCAGCTTAATACAAAGTTCAGTTCGCAAGGTTTTGAAAGAAACCCCAACCCAAACGGTTGAACCTAGCAACCAACCCGAACAGTTTTTAACTATTCAGGAAGCAGCCGAATTTTTGAGCCTTACAGTACCAACCATGTACAGTAAGGTATCAAAAGGCGAATTACCTGTAATGAAGCGAAGCAAACGCCTTTACTTTTCCCGTACTGAATTACTGGAATATCTTAAAGACGGGCGTAAAAAGTCAAACGCTGAAATTGAGCAGGAAGCCAAAGCGTATTTGTTGAACAGTAAAAAAGGGCTACAAAATGGAAAATAACCACTTTAAAAGCCCTTACAGTTTTGGAAAACATAAGGCTAAAGATAAGCATTTTTATTGTCAAACTACAACCGTTTTTAATACCCTTTTTAAGCAACCAAAAACAATGTTAATGGTAAGTGTTGAAACAGGCATTTTAAGGGCTAACATTTGCCGTTATATTGCTGAATGGCAAAAAGAAAACCGTGTTTGTGTTGTAAAAAAAGGATTTTGCCCAATTACAAAACACCGTGCAGGATTTTACACCACCAACCCCGATTTATTCCCTATTGTTAAACCTTCAAAATCTAAAGGCAATGAGTAAGGATATAAATATTAATTGGGACGATGAGGATTTAAACCCATTAAATACAAACGAAATACAAAAGCACGTTGA
Organism: Bacteroidota bacterium; assembly: GCA_041191385.1. Classification (GTDB taxonomy): domain Bacteria; phylum Bacteroidota; class Bacteroidia; order Flavobacteriales_C; genus JBEEPA01. The sequence continues at coordinate 7,610 of JBEEPA010000297.1, forward strand.
GAGTTTAAAAAGTAAAAATGAAGCAACCCCACACGCTAAAATATTTAATCAGCTTTTAAACGAATTTCAAACAGTTGATTTTGAAAAAATTGCAAACCCAAAAGAGCATGAAGATTTTAAACTGGGAAATAAACACTATTCTGTTATTTCAATTGAAGAGGTTTTAAAGTTAGCAGAAAAAAACCGTTGGGGCTTATGTAAAAACCACGACTTTATTTATTTGTATAATGGTACTTTTTGGGCTGAACTTGACAAAGAAACATTTCAAAAGTTTTTGGGCGAAGCAGCCGAAAAAATGGGAGTTCCAACAATTACAGCGAAATATCATAGGTTTAGAAAGGAGTTATACGAACAGTTCCTTGCAGCGGCATATTTACCAACACCCGAAAGCAATAAAGATACTGTATTAATTAACTTACAAAACGGAACATTTGAAATAAGCCCACAGGGTACAAAATTAAGACCGTTTGACCGTTTGGATTTTATTACATACCAACTACCATTTGAACACAACCCATTAGCCGAAGCACCACTATTTAAAGCTTATTTAGACAAAGTACTACCCGACCCCGAACGCCAAAGGGTATTAGCTGAATATTTAGGCTTTATATTTATTAAACATGGCAGTAAGGCACTTAAAGAAGAAAAAGCTTTAATACTTTTCGGTACTGGTGCAAATGGAAAAAGCGTATTTTTTGAAATTGTAAACGCCTTATTGGGTAATGATAATATTAGTAGTTATTCATTACAAAGCCTTACAAATGAAAATGGATATTTTAGGGCGAAGTTGGCTAATAAGTTGGTAAACTATGCAAGTGAAATAAACGGCAATTTGGAAGCGTCAATTTTCAAACAATTGGTTTCAGGCGAACCCGTTGAAGCCCGTTTACCTTATGGGCAACCATTCATTTTGAAGCAGTACGCAAAACTAATTTTCAATTGTAATGAATTACCCAAAGACGTTGAACATACAAACGCCTATTTCAGACGGTTTTTAATTATTCCTTTTGATGTTACTATACCACCACAGGAACAGGACAGAAACCTTCATTCAAAAATTATTGAAAATGAACTTTCAGGGGTTTTTAATTGGGTATTAGACGGGCTTAATAGGTTATTAGAGCAAAAAAAGTTTTCGCATTGTGAAGCAGCCCAACAAGCCGTTGAACAGTATAAAATTGAAAGTAATAGTGTTCAAATGTTTTTGAATGAAAACGAATACAAAAGCAGTCCAACTAAACACAAGTTAATTAAAGATTTATACCCACAATATAGGATTTTTTGCAATGATGACGGAGTACCACCCTTTAAAAAATCAAATTTCATTAAGCAATTAAAATCTTTGAATTTAATTGTTGATAGGGTTTCGCAAAACCAATTAGCAGTATTTATTGAAGCTCCTGAATTTAATTATTAATGTAAAAATTGTTTTTCAATGAGTAACTTTAGTAACCAACCACACCGATACAGTTTAGAAAAGGGCAGCAAAAAACATTGTTGCCCTAACTGTAATAAAAAAACCTTTGTAAAGTACATTGATAATCAAACAGGTTACCATTTGCCCGAACAGTTCGGACGTTGCGACCGTGAAAGTAATTGTTCGTACCACCTCAACCCGTATTTGGACGGGTACGCAAAAGCAATACAGGAGCAGGAAAATGGCAACTTTTCGGAATTGCCAAACAATTGGAAACCACTACAAAAAAAAATAACACCAAAGCCCCAAAGTGAACCCGTATTTTTTGACCTTGAAACTTTTAAAATAACATTAGAAACCGAACGATATGAAAAAAACACATTTATACAAAATCTATTACATAATGTTCAATTTCCTTTTGAAGTTGATGAAGTTACAAAGGTTATTAAGTTATACCGATTGGGGACAATTACAGGCGGTTACAGAGCAAACGGAATTACTTTCCCTTTTATAGATATAAACCAAAATATTAGAGCCATACAGGTTAAGCAATTTGATAAGGATAATCACACAACAGGCACAGACTTTTTACATTCAATAATTGAAAAACACTACACCCGTAAAAATGAACCATTGCCTAATTGGTTGGAAGCATACACAAAGCAGGATAAACGAATTTCCTGTTTATTTGGTGAACAACTTTTAAGTAAGTACCAAAACAACCCTATTGCATTGGTTGAAGCACCTAAAACAGCTATTTACGGAACTTTGTATTTTGGCTTACCTAACAAACCAACTGATTTAATATGGTTGGCAGTTTATAACAAAAGCAGTTTTACATTTGACAAACTTAAAGTATTAAAGGGGCGTTTTGTTTATGTATTTCCCGACCTTTCAAAAGACGGTAACACGTTTAAAGAATGGGAAACAAAAGCCAAAGAATATGAAAGCCGTTTACATGGAACACGTTTTATATTTTCGGACTTACTGGAAAAGTTAGCACCTGAACAGGATAAAAGCGAAGGTTACGACCTTGCAGACTATTTAATAAAACGGGATTGGCGACTATTCAGAAAACAGAATATTCAAGAAAAAAAAACACAACCCGAACACCAAAAAGTTACTAAAGTTACTAAAGTTACCCACCAAGAAAACATTTTTTTTATACCCGAAAAAGATAAACCAATAGTTGAGGTAATGGAAAAGCCCCCAAGTGATTTATTAAAGTTCGCAATTAATTTAATAGGGTATAATAACCACCTTGAAAAAAATCAAATTCCATTTTTTGAGGAATTAAAAACAAAAGGAATTATTTTACAAGCTAAACCACACCAAAATTTATATTATTTAAGTAATTCAATACCATTTTAAACATGAAACCGATAAATACCGACAATAACGGATTGATTAGAGATAATAAAGGACGATTTTTAGAGGGCAATAGAGGAAAGCCCAAAGGAGCAGTTAATAAAACCACTAAGGAATTAAAACAAATGCTTGTTAATTTCATTGCGGATAAGCAAAGCGAATTATACGAAATTTGGGATAGTTTGGATAATAAAGATAAAGCAAGTATGTTTATACACTTATCTAAACTGGTTGTGAGTTCAAAGGAGGAAATAACACAGGAAACCCCAATACCACCAATAAATTTAATAGTAAATAACGGAGATACCGCCCAAGCTTATAAAGACTTAATAAAGATGTTTGAAGATGATGAAATCGAACAAGATTAAACTAGTAGCCTTACCAATTTGGTAGGGCTTTTTTATTACCTAAAAAACAATATTTTGACTTAAAAAAATGAAAAATTGGGCTTAATTGTACCTTATTTGTACCTTGAAACTGTAAAGTATTGATAATCAATTTAAGTTATATTTTGTATTGGAAAGTAACCACCACAAAACAACCAAGTAAAAAACAACTACAAAACGCAATACAAACCTTTAAATTAAGGTTTTTTACTCTCAACA
>JBEEPA010000298.1:0-4917 GCA_041191385.1 Bacteroidota bacterium
TACAAATTAATCAAAATCAAATTGTGTTTAACGACACTTTGTCTCTTTACCAAAGTTTACCAACACAAAAAGTAATAAATGTAAAAGGTAGTCAAAATATAATTTTAAGCTCTGATATTGTTTCTAGAAGAGTAGATCGAAGATATACTTTTACTTTAGAAAATACAATAAATAATTTAACAGATTTAACTTATACAATTGAAGGCTCTACAACTGTTGCGGATGGAGAAAGCATTAATTTTATTACAATAATAAATTCGAAATTGGAATTTAACAATAGCTGTAATTATATAACTAGCGGTATAATGGAAATTTTACCTCAACGAAAAATTAAGCGTACAATAAATTTTGGAAATGCAAGTAATTGCGATAATAAAGTAAATATAAGTGTTGGGAATTTATCAAAAGAATTTGATTTAAACGAATAAAAACTGTGTGGGTGAATGTACTCCCAACTTCTTAAAATCAGGAATTTGGACGCCGAAAGATTCTGTAATCCTAATAAATTAGGCGCGCCATAGGCTTTCATAGCGTTACCGTGTATTATAAACTTGTTAAGTCAGGCGACGTATTACCCACACAGCGTCAACAAAAATAGTAATTTTTAAATCAAATCAACTGTTTAAAAAATATAAATAACTCAGAAATAAGCAATTCATTTAATTAAAGTTTACAACATATAAAGATGATTTGTATTTAATTTATTTTAATTAAATTTGTTGAAATTTTAAAAAAAAATATATGAAAAAAATTACTTTGTTTTTTGTTTAAACAACATTTATTTCAACTCAATCCCAAATTATTGCTCAAGATGCGGCAAGTCAGGGAAAAATTACGGTAAACTTAATTTATGGTTCACCTTCATTAAGTACTTTATTTGCAAAAGGATTATTTGAAGGAGTAGATAGATTTAATTATTTTGGACCAGCAGGTTTATCCTTTGGCTATTTTTTATCTGATAAAATTAGTGTAGGATTAGAAGGAACATACTCAACATTAATCATGGAAAGTAAAGATGAATATACTTATAGATTACAAACCCAAAGATTTAGAGTTTATCCAAAATTAAACTTCCATTTTAAAACATCTGAAAAAGTTGATCCTTATTTTTCAATTGGCGCAGGCTTTAAAAATTCAAATATTAAATATACATCAACAGATCCTGCAGATGAAAACACTAGTGACAATTACAAAGGTGTAATCCCTTTTGCTTTTAGATTAGCACTAGGAACGAGATATTATTTCACTGATAACATTGGATTATCTGGAGAATTTGGTATTGGTGGTGGTGCATTATTTATGGGTGGTATCATTTTTAAATTATAATCCATCAAACTAACAAAAAAGGGTGTCTTGATAAATCGAGACACCCTTTTTTTTATAAAATTAATTTTTATTTACCTCTAATCAATCGGTACTTTGTTCGGGCTTCATTAACGAAAACACTGTCATCAAAATCAGTTAAAACTTTTTCGTAACATTCTAAAGCTTTATCGGCTTGGTTTAAGTAGTTGGAATAAATTTCAGCTAAAAACATCAAAGATTCATCCACCAATAAATCATCCTGAGCAATTGCGTTGGTTAAACTTTCAATTGCCTCATTGTATATTTGTAAATACACATAAATTTTAGCTTTTAAATAAAACACATCATCCAGCAAAGTACTATGATTAGGAAATTGTAAAGGAATCCACCTTAATTTTTCTAAAGCCTCCATATACATTTTTTGATAAAATAAATAATCTGCTTCGGCAAACAATTTTAAAGGTTCCTCAATAGTATCTGTAGCTAGATTATCTGAAATTAAAATAGATAAACCAATGGCATCGTTGGCAATTAATTTATGAGTTGCACCTTTTAAAACATCCAATTGCGTTTTTGCCCATTTAAAATCGCCAGTATAATAGTAAGCTTTTGCAGTTTTAAACTTAGCGTCAAAACCTATAGCATCATTTTTATAATCGCTGTAAACTTGTCCGTACAACAAAACCGCTTCCCAAACATCCCCTGTAAACAATAAAATATCGCCTTTAATCAATTTAGCTTGCGCTTTATCCTGAGGTTTAACTTTTGCATTTTTTATAACATCATCTAATAAAACCAAAGCATCATTATTTTTTTTAAGATAAAAAGCTAAAATATTTGCATAATCAATTTGCAACTCGGCTGTTTGATCATTTAAACCCAACTCTTTCAAAGCCTTTTCATAAGCTTTTTGGAGCATTAGTATATCATTTTCCTGTAAAATATTTTTAGATTCAACTTTTTGTTTTAAAACCTTAACCAATTCAATTTTAGATAAACGTTGGTAAAAATTATCTTTATTTTCGATTAAATAATTATATGCAGTAATAGCAACATCAAACTGTAAATTATTGCGTGCCACATTAGCTAAATCAAAAATTCGCTTACCTTGCTCACCATTTCGTTTATCCAAAGCAATTGCATAATCATATGCACGATTAAAATTTAAATCTTGCAAATGCATCCAAGTAAGTAACTCCAACAAAGCCGTGGAATTGGGATGCGACTGTATTTTTTTCTGAATATTAACAAAAATAATTTGTTTAATTGAACCATCACTATCATCATATAAATAGGTAGATATGGTATTTTGAACTGCTTCTAAATAATCATCACCATAATTTAAAGCAGTTAACAAAGAAGTTATCATCATATCATATTTTTGTTGTGCAAAATACAACTCTGCCAACTCAAAGGAAAACGAGTAAATTTCTTTTAACTCCTTAGCTCCTTTAGTATAATACTCCTCCAACCAATTGTAATATTTGTAAGCCAATAATTTATTTCCAACTTCTATTACTTTAAACTGATTATCAGGAAAATTTTTGATTAAATCCTTAAAAGTTTTTTCGGCAGATTTGGAATCGTTTTTTAATACTAGCAAATGAATTTTATCCACACTTAAAGCCTGATTTTGAGCTTGATTTTTAAGCTGTTTATCCACCAACTTTAACCCTTCGTTGTACTTATTTAAAAAAATATACGATTGCAATAAAGTTTCGTAAACCCTTTGCTCTGTATTGGTTTTATAAACCTTTTCCAATTCCTCAATGGCTTCGGCATATTTTTGTTCCGAAAAAAATTGATAGCCCAATTCCTTATTTTGTGCACTTACTTTTAAAACACACAAAAACAGTAAAAACGAAAAAAATACGAATTTAAATTTATGATTTAACACCTCAAATGCTGATTTTAAAACTCTAATCTACATAAAAATTCTGCAATAAATCCGAATTTATATATTTTTTTAATAGTTAGTTAAAATCATAATTGTTATTTTTGAAAAAATTTGATTTATGGCGGGTAATATTTTTGGAAATTTATTTAGAGTGAGTACTTTTGGCGAATCACATGGAAGAGGCGTTGGTGGTGTTATTGATGGCTGTCCGGCTGGCTTAAAATTAGATTTAGAGGAAATACAAAAAGAATTAGATAGAAGAAAACCCGGACAAAGTAAAATTGTTACACAAAGAAAAGAAGGTGATGTTGTAGAATTTTATTCTGGTATTTTTGAAGGCTATACTACAGGAACACCAATTGGTTTTTTAATAATCAATGGGAATCAAAAATCAAACGATTACGATCATATTAAGGATAAATTCCGTCCGTCGCATGCAGATTTTACCTTTCATGAAAAATTTGGCGTAAGAGATTACCGAGGAGGCGGAAGATCATCTGCCAGAGAAACCGCTGCACGTGTTGTTGCTGGTGCTATCGCTAAACAATTTTTAGCTAGTAAAAATATAGAGATTAAAGCTTATGTTTCACAAGTTGGAGCTATCGTACTTAATAAAAGCTACAAAGAGTTAAATTTAAACACCATTGAAAATAATATTTTACGTTGTCCCGACCAAGAATTAGCGGAAGTAATGATAAATAAAATTATGGAAGTTCGTAAAAATGGTGATACTATTGGAGGTGTTGTGGATTGTGTGATTACTGGTGTTCCAAGCGGAATTGGCGAACCTGTTTTTGATAAATTACACGCCGAATTAGGTAAAGCTATGTTGAGTATTAATGCTGTAAAAGGATTTGAATACGGAAGTGGCTTTAAAGGAGTGGAGTTATTGGGCAGTGAGCACAACGATGCTTTTATGAACGATAATGGCACCATTAAAACTATAAAAAACCACTCAGGTGGTATACAAGGCGGAATTTCAAACAGTGAAGATATTTATTTTAGAGTAGCTTTTAAACCTGTAGCTACGATTATGCAAGATCAGGAATCGGTAAATAAAAATGGAGAAACTGTTACCGTTAGCGGAAAAGGACGTCATGATCCTTGTGTTGTTCCTCGCGCAGTGCCTATTGTTGAAGCAATGGCAGCTATGGTTATTTTAGATAGTATTCTTATTTCCAAATCAAACAAGTGGCGTAATTATTAATTCCTATGTTGTTTAAAAAATTAGCCCTTCACACTCAAATTATCATCGCCTTAATTTTGGGTGTTGTGTATGGTTTAGTTGCAATACAATTTCAACTTACCACTTTTACTCAACATTTTATAGCACCTTTTGGTGTAATTTTTTTAAATGCACTTAAACTAATTGCGGTTCCCTTGGTAATTAGCACTTTAATTTCGGGCATTTGTAATTTAAAAGATGTAAATAAATTAGGAACAACAGGAAAACAATCTTTGTTTTTATACCTAAGTTCCACATTGTTAGCTATAATCATAGGTTTAGTTGTAGTAAATATTTTAGCACCATGGAAAGGTATGCCCGAAAATTTAAGCAACACCTTATTAAGTAATATTAATACAAATCCACAAAAAACAATTATTACCGAGCGCAAACCTTTACAATTTTTAGAAGAACTAATTCCCGAAAATATTTTTGGCGCAGCATCCAGTAACGCCAATATTTTACAAATTATATTTTTTTCGGTTTTGTT
>JBEEPA010000299.1:0-5300 GCA_041191385.1 Bacteroidota bacterium
TATAAAGCCTACGCTTCCTACTCCAACACCAACTAAAAATTCGTTTTTTTGAATAGTTGGGATTAGTTTACTTGAAGAAAAATAATATTCGTTTGGGGAACAAAAAAAACAACCTAATGAAAAAGCTTGATTTTTTTGTGGAATTAATAATGTAAAAAACATTGCTAAATAAGTGATTTTCTTTTTCATTTTATAAATTTTAAATCAAAAATACAAAATTAAATTTAATTTTAAATTTTATAATACAAAAATTTAATTATTATAAATTGATTAATTTTTTTTATTAAGAAAGAAAAATAAAATTTTAAGTAAATATGTTAGCTATTTAAACGTTTTTGATATTATCTCGTATCTTCGTAGTCTAATCAAAAATCGTATGGAAAAGCTACAAAATAACTTCGTTTGGAAAATGTTGCAAACTCATTATTCCGAAATTTCAAACATTCATATTAAAGAATATTTTCAGCAAAACCCGAATCGATTTAAAGAATTTTCTATAGAAAAAGAAGGGGTTTTATTGGATTTTTCTAAAAATCGAATCACTAAAAAAACAATGGATTTATTGCTAGAGTTAGCAAAAAGCAGAGGGGTTGAACAGGCAATTAAAGCTATGTATGGAGGCGAAAAAATTAATACTACCGAAAATCGTGCGGTTTTACACACTGCTTTACGCAATAAAAATAATCAGCCTGTATATTTTGAAGGTAAAGATGTAATGCCCGATGTAAAAAGAGTGTTACAACACATGAAAAAAATTTGTGACAAAATACATAGTGGCGAGTGGAAAGGATCTACAGGAAAACAAATTAAATATATTGTAAATATTGGAATTGGCGGATCGGATTTGGGGCCTTTGATGGTTACAGAATGTTTAAAACCTTATCAAGTAAAAGGAATAGAAAGTTATTTTGTTTCCAATATTGATGGAACACACATTGCCGAAACTTTAAATAAAATAAATGCTGAGGAAACTTTATTTATTGTAGCATCTAAAACTTTTACAACCCAAGAAACCTTAACCAATGCGCAAACTGCTAAAAATTGGCTGGTTGATAAATTAGGCAATCCAAATGCGGTAAAAAATCATTTTGTGGCTTTATCTACCAACACTAAAGCTGTTACCGAATTTGGAATTGATGCCGAAAATATGTTTGAATTTTGGGATTGGGTTGGTGGTAGATATTCTTTATGCTCGGCAATTGGTTTATCTATAGCTTTAAATATTGGTTTTGATAATTTTAATGAATTGTTAGAGGGTGCAAACGCAATGGACGAGCATTTTAAATACAGTGCATTAGAAGAAAATATGCCTGTAATATTAGCAGTGTTAGGTGTTTGGTATCATAACTTTTTTAATGCTCCGGCGCATGCTTTGTTGCCGTACGACCAATATATGCATCGTTTTGCTGCATATTTTCAGCAGGGTGATATGGAAAGTAACGGGAAATATGTTACCAAAAGCGGAGAAAAAGTGGATTATACCACCGGACCAATTATTTGGGGCGAACCCGGAACCAACGGACAACATGCTTTTTACCAATTGTTACACCAAGGTACATGGTTAATTCCATGTGATTTTTTAGCGCCAATACAATCACAAAATCCTATAGGAAAACACCACGACATTTTATTATCTAACTTTTTTGCACAAACAGAAGCCTTAATGAAAGGTAAAACTGCCGATGAAGTAATTGCAGAATTTAAGAAACAAGGCTTACAAAAAGATGATTATCAAGATTTAGTTGCTCATAAAGTTTTTGAAGGCAATCGCCCTAGCAACTCTATTGTGTTTAAAAAATTAACCCCTTCTATACTTGGAAAGTTAATTGCCATGTACGAACATAAAATATTTGTACAAAGTATTATTTGGGACATTAATGCTTTTGATCAATGGGGCGTAGAATTAGGTAAACAATTGGCAAAAACTATTTTAAACGAAATTGAAAATGGAAAAGAAGTAAATAATCATGATTCATCAACCAATGGTTTGATAAATTATTATTTAAAAAACAAATAAGAAATTTTAGCTAGGAGCATACAAAATTTGCTCCTAGCATATATTTTTAGAATTTGTACAACACAACAACCTCACGCTATTAGTGCTAAAACATAAAGTTAATGCGCTAAATACAACATAATAATCTCTAACAATAATATTTCCAGTAATACCAGGGGTTGTTTCTAAACCTAAAGCAAATTTTTGATTTAAATTATATTGTAAACGTAAAACATACCCAACTCCAAAACCAAAGTTATTTACACCAGCTGTAGAGGAAATCCCACCCAAAAAATCCCAACCTCTTACAACATATAAATTATCGTAAATTTCCTTACGTTTTTCTCTACCAATAGTAATACTCGAAGAAAAATTATGAATATAATCATCCGTTCGATTAATTAAAGTATAATCCATAGATGCTAATAATAAACGAAAAAACGAATTATTTTTAAAATGTTTTTTATACATCAAACCAAAATTATTTAATTTAGCTAAACTTAAACCCAATTCGTATTTGGAAAAAACTTTAGTACTATCCTGCGTAAAGGTGGATATACTTAAGATGCTAGCCATAGCAAAAATTACAATTTTATTCATATATAAATTTTAAAAATAGAGTTCAAAAATAATTTAAAATTTATACCTTTGGTATATTATTAATTCAAATAAAAATCATAATTTATGAAAACAAAAATTACACTATTCTCTCTGTTATTAAGCTTAAATTTATTGGCAAAAGAATTTACAGGTTCGGTAACTTTAGGACAATTAAATGTAAAAGTAACGTTAAATGACGAAACAAATAAAGCAAAAATTGAACTAACAGGCCCATCAAATTCATGGTTTTCAATAGGTTTTGGAAATAGATCAATGAACAATACCTATGCAATTTTTGCCAATGAAACTTTGGGCGGAAATGTATCCGAACGTATATTAGGAAATAGAACGTATGGAAACGCAATATCAAGTATAACTAGCTTAGAAAGTTATACAACATCTGGCGCAACAGCAACTTACATTATTGAACGACCATTATTGGCAACCAATGGAGGATTTAATTTTAATGCACAAGCTGGAAGTATTGATATTATACTTGCAATTGGTCCAAATCAAACTGCTGGAGCCTATCATGGAGGAAGTAGAACTGGTACAAGTATTAATTTAGTAGAAGTAATTCCAACGTCCGATATTAAAATTACTAACGAAAAATTTATAAAAGCATTTCCCAATCCAACTAATTCCTTGTTAAACATCGAATGGAATGAAATTGCTAAGTTAACTTCTATAAAAATAACTACTGTAGAGGGCAAAATTGTACAAGAATTAACAGTAGAAAATGTTAAAAATCATGTTTTAGATGTTTCTGCATTACCAAAAGCAACTTACTTTTTAATAGTTCAGAACAACGAATGGAATAGTAATTTTACTTTTATAAAAGAATAATTAACCCAAAAATATAATTGAAATAAAAAAAGGTCTTCAATTTCTTGAAGACCTTTTTGTTTCGGGCGACGTGTGGGGCTCGAACCCACGACCCTCGGTACCACAAACCGATGCTCTAACCAACTGAGCTAACATCGCCGTATCGGGTACAAAGATATATTTATTTTTACAAAAATCGAAAAAAACTTTTCGATTTTTTTACTTCCTTATTTAAAATTTATGTTAACTACTTATTTCCTAAGGATTTAATTATATCATGGCGTGTAATTATTCCAAATGTACCATCGCTTTTTTTAACCAACATTGCTGGATTATTTTGATCGATAATCCCCGACATTTCCTCGATAGTAGTACGCGGACTAATTACAGGCAAAGGTGATTTTACAATTTGCTCCAATTTTTCGTTTTGATTATCCTGATGTTCAATCACAAACTTAAATAAATCCTTTTCGTGTACCGTTCCAACACACTCATTATTTTCCATTATTGGCAATTGCGAAATGTCGTTTTCGGTCATTAAATTAATAGCTTGTTTTACACTATTTTCTTTGGTTGCAAACACTAATTTTTGTGCACCTTTTCGGTTAATAATATCCTGTGCTGTTTGTTTACCACTATCCATAAAACCTCTATCTCGCATCCAATCATCGTTAAATATTTTACCAATATAACGTGTGCCACTATCGTGAAAAATCACCACCACCACATCTGTTGGCTTTAACAAATGTTGCAATTGCATTAAACCCTGAACCGCTGAGCCACAGGAATTTCCTACAAAAAATCCCTCCTCGCGTGCCAAGCGTCTGGTCATAATTGCCGCATCTTTATCCGTTACTTTTTCAAAATGATCAATAATACTAAAATCCACATTTTTAGGTAAAATATCCTCTCCAATTCCCTCGGTGCTATAAGGATAAATCTCGTTTTTATCAAAAATACCTGTTTCATGATACTTTTTAAACACCGAACCATAAGTATCAATTCCCCATAACTTGATGTTAGGATTTTTTTCTTTTAAAAATCTTCCTGTTCCAGATATAGTTCCACCTGTACCTACTCCAACTACCAAATGTGTTATTTTTCCCTCCGTTTGCTCCCAAATTTCGGGACCGGTGGTTAAATAATGTGCTTTAGTATTAGATAAATTATCGTACTGATTTACGTAATACGAATTAGGAATTTCGGTTTCTAAACGTCGTGCAACCGAGTAATAAGAGCGTGGGTCATCAGGCTCAACATCCGTAGGACAAACAATTACCTCGGCACCCACAGCACGTAAAATATCTACTTTTTCCTTACTTTGTTTATCGCTCATGGTACAAATTAATTTGTATCCACGGGCAATACAAACTAAAGCCAAACCCATTCCAGTATTTCCACTTGTACCTTCTATTATAGTACCTCCTGGTTTAATTTTTCCTTCAGCTTCGGCATCCAAAATCATTTGTAATGCCATACGATCTTTAATAGAATTTCCTGGATTAAAAGTATCTATTTTAGCCAAAATAGTACCTGGAATATCTTTGGTGATTTTATTAAAAGCAATCATTGGTGTATTACCAATGGTTTCTAAAATATTGTTGTACCACATAAAATTTAGTTTATCTCAAAGTTAATAATTTTACATTTGGATAAAAAAATAGGTATAGATAAATAATTTAAAATAATTATATTTGTCTCCTTAAACTTTTAAAATGAAGAAATTATCCATTGTAATACCAGCCTATAATGAAGGGCAAACCATACATTTAATTTTAAATAAAGTAAAAGCGGTGCAATTGCTTAACGATATCGAGAAAGAATTGATTATTGTAAACGATTGTTCCAAAGATAATACCGAGGAAGCGATTAAAAATTA
>JBEEPA010000300.1:0-5560 GCA_041191385.1 Bacteroidota bacterium
ACCAATAACGATATTTTAAAAAAATTACGTGTAGCCCACAAATTTACAGATGATGATATTTTGAAAGTTTTAAAGTTGGTTGATTTTGAAATATCAAAATCTGCTTTGGGTGATTTTTTTCGTAATGAAGATCATCCTAAATATGTTGCTGCTGGAGATCAAGTTTTACGTAATTTTTTAAATGGATTAATTATTCATCTTCGTGGTCCTCGCTCGCCTAAAACAGAAAAAGGAAATTTGCCAAAACAAAAAAAATAGGCTAGATTTTTGTAACTAGTTTAATAATTTTCGTACAATTCATTTTATTTAACCTTCAAATTTATGTTTAAATCGATTTATTTAGCTCTTTTAATTAGTTTTTTTAGCATAGCATGTGTTGCGCAAAATAAAAATTTTTCTAGCTCTGATAAAAAAACTATTCAGTTGTACACGGATGCTGAAACATTTTTTATTAGAACTGAATATAAAAATGCTGAAGAAATGGTTCTTAAAACTTTAAAACGTGATCCTAATTTTGTAGAAGCAATTTCGTTACATGGTTATATAAAACTTGCTCAAAAAGATTATCAGGGAGCTATCCAAAAATTTGAGGAGTCGTTAAATATCAATCCTCTTTTTAATGATATTTTGTATTTAGATTTAGGAACTTTATATTTTAAAACTGGACAATTTGAGAAAAGTATTAAGAAATTATCCATTTATTTAAATGAAAAAAAGCCAACTAATGCTAAATTAAAATTTAATGCTCAAAATCTTTTAGCTTCAGCTGAATTTGCTATAGAAGCTATAAAAAAACCAGTTTCTTTTCAGCTCGAAAATTTAGGACCGGGAGTAAATAGTGAGCTTAAAGAATATCTCCCTGTTGTAAGTACTGATCAAAATATAATTGTATTTACAAGAACAATCCCTGATAAAATGAGTCCGAATGGATTACAAGAAGATTTTTTTGTATCATATAATTCAGATAAAGGTTGGGGTAAGGCTATAAATATGGGACAGCCATTAAATACTCACGTAAATGAAGGTGGTCATACTCTAACAGCAGATGGAAAATATATGGTATTTACTATATGTGAAGTTTATGGAGATTATGGTCCGGGTCGTCAAGGTTTAGGTAGTTGTGATTTATTCATTTCTACTAAAACAGATAAAGGATGGTCGGCTCCTAGGAATTTAGGTCCAAATATAAATTCTAGCTTTTTCGATTCACAACCAGCGCTTTCACCAGACGGTTCAGAAATATTTTTTAGTAGTACCCGAACAGGGGGGTATGGTAATTCGGATATTTACAGAGTATCGGTTACGCCTAAAGGATTTGGAAAACCAGAAAATTTAGGACCTATAATAAATACACCAGGAAGAGAGGAAGGTGTGTTTTTACATCCTGATGGTCAAACGCTCTTTTTTTCATCTAATGGACATCCAGGGATGGGAGAGAAAGATATATTTATGTCTAAAAGAAATATAGATGGTACATGGGGTAAGCCAATGAACTTAGGTTATCCAATTAATACTAATGAAGATGAATCTGATTTTACTGTGGATGCTTTAGGTGAGTATGCTTATATTACTTCATCAAGGGAGGGTGGTTTTGGAGATTGTGATATTTATAGATTTAAATTGCCAGAACACTTAAAACCAAAACCTGTAAACTACTTAAAAGGAATTGTTTATGATGCAGATACCAAAGAAAAAATTCAAGCTAATTTTGAATTAATCGATTTAAGTACTAAAAAAGTAATTGTAGCTTCTAATTCAATTGCTGGTAGTGGAGAATTTCTTGTGGTTTTACCTACTGGAAAAGATTATGCTTTAAATGTAAGTAAAGATGGTTATATGTTTCATTCCGAAAATTTCACTTTAACTGCGCCTAAGAATTTTGAACCTTATAAAAAAGATGTTTCTTTAATACCTTTTAAAGAAGGTGGTACTGTGGTACTTAAAAATGTGTTTTTTGATACGGATAGTTATGTTTTAAAACCGCAAAGTGAAGCAGAATTAGATAAATTATATGATTTTTTAGTGCAAAATGCTAAAATTAAAATTGAAATTGGCGGACATACAGATAATCAAGGTAAGTTAGCGAACAATAAAATTTTATCTAAAAACAGGGCTGAGGCGGTTAAAAATTATTTAACTAATAAAGGTATTGATGCCAATCGTTTAACTTTCCAAGGTTATGCTGATGAAAAACCAATTGATACCAACGAAACGCCGGAGGGTAGAGCAAACAATAGAAGAACTGAGTTTAAAATTATTGGAAAATAAGTTATCCAAAAAAATAAATAAAAAAGCTATCCAAACTGGATAGCTTTTTTATTTATAATTACCTATAAGTTAATTTTAAAAACTAAAGTTGGTAAGTTTAGAGAATTGTTGTAATCTGTTTTCTATAGCTTCTTTGCTAATGTTAAACATTTTTTCAGTACCCATTTCTTCTACACAAAACGAAGCTAAAGCACTTCCAGTAATTACTGCTCTTTTCATGTTTTCAAAAGATAAATCTCTAGTTTTAGCTAAATAACCAATAAAACCACCTGCAAAAGTATCTCCAGCGCCTGTTGGATCTTTAACCAATTCTAGAGGTAGGGCAGGAGCGAAAAACATTTCTGTTCCATGAAACAATAGTGCGCCGTGTTCACCTTTTTTAATGATTAAATATTTAGGACCCATAGCTTGGATTTTTTTAGATGCATTTATTAAGGAATACTCACCTGATAATTGTCGTGCTTCCTCATCATTTATGGTTAAAACATCTACTAAAGAAATAGTTTTTTTCAATTGTTCCATTGCAATGTCCATCCAAAAATTCATAGTGTCCATAACAATTAACTTCGGACGTTTGTTTAAACGTTGAATAACTAACTCTTGTAAATTTGGAGCCAAATTACCTAACATTAAATATTCGCAATCTTGATAGCTAGAAGGGATAATTGGATCAAAATTTTCCAAAACATTTAATTCGGTTACTAAAGTATCACGAGAATTCATATCGTAGTGGTATTTTCCCGACCAAAAAAAAGATTTTTCACCTTTTTTAATCTGCAAGCCCTCTAAATCGAAACCTTCATTTCTTAAATTTTCTAAATATTTTTGAGGAAAATCATCTCCTACAACTGCAACTAATTTCGGATTTACTCCTGTTTTTGTTGCGGATAATCCAATGTAAGTTGCTGAACCTCCGATAATTTTATCTGTTTTACCGAATGGTGTTTCTATAGCATCAAAAGCTACTGTTCCAATTATTAATAAGCTCATAAAAAAAAATTAAAAAATATTTTGTCAAATATATTGTATAATTTGGAAATAGTTACTATTTTTGCATCGCGATTAACAAAAACGATTTCCTAATTGTTAATTGATTGTAAAAAAAGAAGTTCATTAAACTAAAAATAATAACACTCCTCCTTAGCTCAGCTGGTTAGAGCATCTGACTGTTAATCAGAGGGTCCTTGGTTCGAGCCCAAGAGGGGGAGCGGTTTACAGAAGGGTTGCAATAAATTGTAACCCTTTTTTGTTTTACTAAATTTAAATTTCTCTCGATTAATTATTTAAAAATAGTTCTAGTAAATAGGTTTGAATTTGGCTTTTGATAGAACTTTCGTTGGAAGAAACGTAATTATTTACGATGAAAGTGAAAGTTAAAAGATGCGATTTTTTAGTTTTTATATATCCAGTATAAGCTCTAACGCCCTCCATAGATCCACTTTTTGCCCAAATATTTCCTTCAGCTGGCGTATTTTTTAGCCAAGAAGAAAGTGTTCCTGATTTA
This sequence comes from Bacteroidota bacterium, assembly GCA_041191385.1. Lineage (GTDB taxonomy): Bacteria > Bacteroidota > Bacteroidia > Flavobacteriales_C > JBEEPA01. Next base: position 3,773 of record JBEEPA010000300.1, read on the forward strand.
CCTAAAACACTTAAGGATTCTTTAAAATCTGGATTGTTTTTTTGTTTTTCTAAAATATGATTTAAGTGTAGGCAACTTAAGTTATTCATGGGGCTTAAACCACAACCATCAAATAATTTTGGTGGAACTTGGTTAAATATTCCTCCTGCTTTTTTATACAAATTCTCAGTATTTTTTTCAAGTTTTAAAATATGAGCCCAAAGAGTTTCGGCTAAAATATTGTTGCTTTTGCTATTGGTTTCTTGAATTACTTTTAAAGCAGAAACTTTATGGAATTTAAATTCTGATTTTGTATTTATGTTGTGAGTTGAATTTATTACATCAATACCTTTATGTTTAATATTTACGTTATCCTTTATGTATTTTTTTAAAACTTGTAATGGATTTGGTAAAGAGGCAATTACTTTAAAATTGGTTTGATTAGCTGGGATTTCTCCTCTAACTTCAATGAAACTATCATTGTTTTTACTAAATGCATATGCTTTGTCGTTATTACCTTTATAAGCTTTTACAAAATTATTAATCCCTACATTATAATTTGGTTGTATAGAAGTGATTTTAGTAATTTCGCCCACTTCTTCCGAAGTAAAATATAGTTCTAATTTATTTTCATTTAAAATTACACATTGAGTTGATGCACCATAATAATTACCCATATCCTCCCAAATCCATTTTCGGTTGTTAATTTCATTGTTTTGTAAACCGTCTACTATTAAAATTTTTCCGTTAATAGATTTTATATCTTTTTTCTCACAATATTCTTCAATTATATTTTGTAGATGATTCAGCTCATAACCCCATCTTTTATTGCAAAATCCAGGATTGAAATTAGGTGCTATAATTAAATCACCTTGTAATATTTGGTTTTGAATATTCCCATTTAAAGCTAAAAAAGAGTAAAATTCGTAATCTTTACCTAAAATATCTAAGGCTAAACTTGTGGTTATAATTTTTTGAGTGGAAGCAGGCGTTAAAAACAATTCTTCATTGTGTTTATCTATAATTTGATTGTTGGTAATGTTTTTAATAAAATAGGCGGTAACAGAATGTTGAAAGGCACTATTTTGATACAGTTTTTTATCGCTAGTAAAGGATAATAAACCCAAGATTATGAAAATCGCGAATAATTTTTTAAACATACTTTTTTGGAAGAATTTAGTCAAAAATAATGCAAAATATTCCTTTATCTGGATAAAAACTAAAAAATAGGTATCTTTGCCCCAAAAATAATATTTAATATGTCGATTTCAACACAATACAATCCAGCGGATATAGAGGAAAAATGGTATAATTACTGGCTACAACACAATTTATTTAAAAGTGTTCCAGATGAGAGAGAACCATATACCATAGTAATTCCGCCGCCCAATGTAACTGGACAATTGCATTTGGGACATACTTTAAATAACACATTACAAGATGCTTTAATTCGTCGTGCTCGCTTGTTGGGTAAAAACGCTTGTTGGGTACCAGGAACTGATCATGCATCTATTGCTACAGAAAATAAAGTTTTAGAATTACTTGCAGAAAAAGGAGTAAAAAAAGAAGATTTAACAAGAGAAGAATTTTTAAAACATGCTTGGGATTGGACAGATAAATATGGTGGGATTATTTTAAAACAATTGAGAAAACTTGGAGCATCTTGCGATTGGGATAGAACTGCTTTTACAATGGATAAAAATTTGTATGATTCTGTTATTCAGGTTTTTGTAGATTTATTTAACAAAGGATATATTTATCGTGGTGTGCGCATGGTAAACTGGGATCCTATGCGTAAAACTGCTTTAA
>JBEEPA010000301.1:0-6873 GCA_041191385.1 Bacteroidota bacterium
GGGAGAAGAATTAAGTAAATACTAAAAAAGATTTTTTATTGCGGAATGGCAGCGATTAATTTTTGAGTGTAAGTAGATTTTGGGTTGGTGTAGATGTTGTCGCATTCGCCTTTTTCTTCTACTTCGCCATATTTATTTAACACAACCATACGGTCGCACATGTATTTGATTACAGATAAATCGTGCGAAATAAAAATATAACTTAAACCAAACTCGGTTTTTAAATCGTTTAAAATGTTTAAAACTTGTGCTTGCACGGATACATCCAATGCACTTACACTTTCGTCGCAAATGATAAATTTAGGCTCTAAAGCTAAAGTTCGAGCAATTGAAATTCGCTGGCGTTGTCCGCCGCTAAATTCGTGTGGATATCTGTTGTAATGTTCGGGTTGCAAACCTACTTTTAGCAATAAATATTCAACTTTTTCCTTTAATTCTTTTTCGGTTAAATGTTTATGGTAAAAAGCAATGGGTTCTTGAATTGCTTTTCCGATGGTTAACCGAGGATTTAAAGAGGAATAAGGATCTTGAAAAATGATTTGAACAGATTTACGATACTCTGCCCAATCCTGAGCATTAAAATCTTTAATACTTTTATCTTTAAAAATAATATCTCCTTTTGTAATTTCTTGTAAACCCACAATAGTTCGTCCAATAGTGGTTTTTCCGCAGCCCGATTCACCAATTAAACCCAAAGTTTCACCGGGGTAAACCTCAAAACTCACTTCATTTACAGCTTTTACAAAAGATGTAGTTTTACCCCAAAAATTAGTTTGATTGGGATAATGCACGCTTAAATTTTGAACTTGTAAAATTGGAGGTACTTGATATATTTTTTGGTGCTGTAGTATGCGATTTTGCGGATTGGATTCACGAACAAAATTCCCACTAGGGTCATTTATAAAATCTTGTACAGTAGGTAATTGCTCGAAGCGTTTATCCAAAGGAGGTTTACAAGCAATTAAAGCTTTTGTGTACACATGTTGTGCATGGTTAAAAATAGTAGCTACATTACCTTGCTCCACTACATTTCCTTTTTGCATTACCAAAACTTGGTTGGCAATATTTTTAATTATCCCCAAATCGTGCGAAATAAAAATCATTCCCATATTTCTTTGGGATTGAATTTCTTTAAGTAAATCCAATATATTTTTTTGCACCGTAACATCCAGTGCAGTTGTAGGTTCATCGGCAATTAAAACATCTGGATTACAGCTGATTGCCATTGCAATCATCACCCTTTGTTTTTGTCCGCCCGAAATTTGATGAGGATATTTATCATAAATTTCCTCCACCCTAGGCAATTTTACTTCATTAAATAAATCTAAAGTAATTTTTTTAGCCTCAGTGGTAGATATTTTTAAATGCGTAATCAACATTTCACTAACTTGGTAACCGCAAGTAAAAACAGGGTTTAATGCAGTCATAGGTTCCTGAAAAATCATAGAGATTTTTTTTCCTCTAATATCCTTTAAATTTTGTGCTACAGTACAATCTAGCCATTGCTGTTTATCAGATGAAAAATATTGAATACTACCTTTAGAAATAAACCCACCATTGGGCAATAAACCCATAATAGCTAAGGAAGTTATTGATTTTCCAGAGCCGGATTCCCCAACAATACCAACAGTTTCGCCTTTTTTTACATCGAAACTTATATTTTGTACAACATCAAAATCAGGGGAGAAGCCAATATTTAAATCCGTAATTTGTAATATAACTTCTCCCATAATTTTAAGCAGTTTTTTTATTCATTAACCACAAAGTTAATAATCTTGCGATAACAAAATAAAAAATAATGCCCATTGGGTAAGCCATGGCAAAAACTTCGTAAAATTTTTTCGCCTGATTGGCTATTAAAATTCCTGTAAAAATTGGCAAAACAAAACCGCCAATTAAAAAAACGTATCTCCAAGGTGCTGGAAATCGTTTGTAAGTCCAAAAAAGTTTCATAAGTACAAGTTTAAAAGTTAATAATCGACTTATGGAATTTAGCTTTAGTTGAATTTAACAAAAGATAAATTCGTAGTAAAAGGGTTTATAACTTATTGTACTTTAATAAATTAAAAAGGTTATTTTTTCCACAAATCTTTTACATTCAACTTTACTTGTTCTCCAAAAAATATGGCAGTAGTTTTTTCGAAAGAGCTGGTAAAATCGGACACAAAAAATTCGTTTACGCCTTTATTTTTTGCCTCTAAACTATTATCTTTTAAAAATTTTTGAACACTTAAAGCCACAATTTTAGCACTGTTAATAATGTTAATCTTTTTTTTGTGTTGTGCATATAATTGTTTTATTTCTTTTTCGATGATAGGATAATGCGTACAAGCCAAAACTAAAGCATCGATATTTTTTAAATTGGATTTACTTAAATACGCCTGTATGATAGTTTTACTGATATTGTTATTAAAAAAACCCTCCTCAATCATGGGCGCTAACAAAGGTGTTGCTAAAGAATTTACTTTAGTATTTTTACTTATTAAATTGATTGTTTTAGGATAAACGCGAGAATTGGTAGTGCCTTTTGTGGCAATTACGCCAATATTTTTATCGGGATAATTTTGTGCAACATGTTCGGCTACGGGAACAATTACATCAAAAATTGGAATAATTTCTCCGTATTTTTTTCGCAATTCGTTTCCTGCTATGGCTGATGCTGTATTACAAGCAATTACAATAGCTTTACAGTTTTTTTCGATTAAAAACTTTGTAATAGCATCGGCATAATGTTGAATTGAATCTTTGGATTTATCACCATAAGGAAAATGAGCTGTATCACCAAAATATATTAGAGTTTCGTTTGGACAAATTTCCTGAATTGCTTTTGCAACCGTTAAACCACCAATTCCGCTATCAAAAATTCCTATTGCTTTTTCCATTTTTAAAAATTGAAATAAAACTAATGATAATTAAATTATTTTTCAAAAAAAGTTGAAGTAAACTTTTAAACCTCGATTAAAACTGACAGCGTGTCATTTTAATAAAAAAAAGTTTACAAGTTTTATCATATTGTCCGAAAAATTGTCATTAAAAATAAAACAAATCAAAATGGCATATACTTCGCAATGAAGGGAGCCGAAACAATTAAACTAATTTTTTAACCTATAAAAGTTATAACAATGTCACAAGTAAACGTAAAACCTTTAGCAGACAGAGTTCTTATCGAACCAGCTGCAGCAGAAGAAAAAACAGCTTCGGGAATTTATATTCCAGATACAGCTAAAGAAAAACCACAAAGAGGTACAGTTGTAGCTGTAGGAACAGGAAAAAAAGACGAAGCGTTAACCGTTAAAGTTGGCGATACAGTTTTGTACGGTAAATACTCTGGTACAGAACTAAATATCGAAGGTAAGGATTACTTAATCATGAAAGAATCCGACATTTTCGCGATTGTTTAACATTTAAAATTTTAAAAAATTATGGCAAAGGAAATTAAATTTGATTTAGAAGCAAGAGATGCTTTAAAAAGAGGTGTAGATGCTTTAGCAAATGCAGTTAAAGTAACATTAGGACCAAAAGGTAGAAATGTAGTAATTGATAAAAAATTTGGCGCTCCAACGGTTACTAAAGATGGTGTGAGTGTTGCTAAAGAAATTGAATTAAAAGACCCAATAGAAAATATGGGTGCGCAGTTGGTTAAAGAAGTAGCATCTAAAACTGCTGATGCAGCGGGTGATGGTACTACAACTGCAACAGTTTTTGCTCAGGCAATTTTTACAACTGGTATTAAATCGGTTGCTGCTGGTGCAAATCCAATGGATTTAAAACGTGGTATCGATAAAGCTGTTACAGCTGTGGTAGCACATTTAAAATCCCAAAAAAGAGATATTAATAGCAAAGAGGAAATTGCACAAGTTGCAACAATTTCGGCTAACAACGATAGTTTAATTGGTAATCGTATTGCTGAAGCAATGGATAAAGTAGGTAAAGATGGTGTAATTACTGTTGAGGAGGCTAAAGGTACTGAGGACGAATTAAAAACAGTAGAGGGAATGCAATTCGATAGAGGTTACTTATCTCCTTACTTTGTTACCAACACCGAAAAAATGCATGCTGAGTTAGATAGTCCGTTAGTTTTAATTTACGATAAGAAAATTTCGGCTATGAAGGATTTGTTACCTGTGTTGGAAAAAGCGGTACAAACTGGTCGTCCGTTATTAATTATTGCCGAAGATGTTGATGGTGAAGCATTAGCTACTTTAGTAGTAAACAAAATCCGTGGTTCGTTGAAAATAGCTGCAGTTAAAGCACCAGGTTTTGGGGACAGAAGAAAAGCAATGTTAGAGGATATTGCAATTTTAACTGGTGGTACAGTAATTAGCGAAGAAAGAGGCTATAAATTAGAAAATGCTGATTTATCTCACTTAGGTTCTGCAGAAAAAATCACAATTGATAAAGACAATACAGTGATTGTTAACGGTGCTGGTGATGCAAGTTTAATTGCTGCACGTGTTAAAGAAATTCGTTCACAAATCGAATCTACTACGTCCGATTACGACAAAGAAAAATTACAAGAACGTTTGGCTAAATTGGCTGGAGGTGTTGCAGTAATTTATGTTGGAGCGGCAACAGAAGTAGAAATGAAGGAGAAAAAAGACCGTGTAGATGATGCTTTACATGCAACCAGAGCGGCTGTTGAAGAGGGTATTGTTGCAGGTGGTGGTACTGCTGCTATCCGTGCTATTGCTGCTTTAGAGAACTTAAAAGGCGAAAATGAAGATCAAAATCACGGTATTCAAATCGTTCGTACTGCTTTAGAAGCTCCTTTACGTACAATTGTGGCTAATGCAGGTGGCGAGCCATCAGTAGTTGTACAAAAAGTAAAAGAAGGTAAAGATGATTTTGGTTACAACGCTCGTATCGATGAATACCAAAACTTAATTAAATCTGGAGTTATCGATCCAGTAAAAGTTACCAGATTAGCTTTAGAAAACGCTGCATCTATCTCTGGTTTATTGTTAACTACAGAGTGTGTGATTGCAGATATCGAAGAGCCAGCTCCAGCAGGTGGCGGCGGAATGCCAGGCGGAATGCCGGGAATGATGTAAAACATTCTTTATACAATTACAAAAGGCTGTCCGTGTGACAGCCTTTTTTACAAACCCTAATTTACATCATGAATAATCAAAATCCTAAAATTTTAATAGTTGGTTCCGGTCCATCGGACAGTACTTTAGCTATATTTTTAGGTAAAAAAGGGATTTATCATGATTTAATTGATTAAACAAATTTTCCCTAGAAAAAAAACTTGTAGTGATACACTTAGCCTAGAAGCTATTGCTGTTTTAAGTAAAATTAATCAAGGGAAAACCGACGAAAATTTAGAGCGGATTATTCATAAAGTTCACGCTTTAGATGTAATTAATAGCAAAGGAAATTACTGGCGTTTACAAGTAAAAAACAAAATTAACGATGGTTTGTTTTGTAGAACGAAAATTATTTGATAACTACTTGTTGCAAAAAATCAATCCACAATACACTAATTTTTTAGCTCAAACATCTTGTTTATCCTTACAAAAAACAAACGATAAGGTATTAGCGCATTTAAAAAATATTGATGGAGAAAAAACTGTGCAATACGACTTGGTGATTGGAGCTGATGGCGATAGATCTGTGTTAAAAAAATATTTGCATTTTAATGGAAATCAAAAATTTAAAGCCCAAAATTTTGCATCCATTCGTGCTTATTACAAAGGTGTTGAAGGAGTAGATAGTTTAAAATTTTATTATTTTAACCAATTACTTCCAGGTTATTTTTGGATTTTTCCTATGCAAAATGGCGTATTTAACGTTGGTTTAGCAGTTTTAAATACCACAATCGAAAAAAATAAACTGAATTTAAAAAACGAACTTGAAAATATTATCCAACAAAATCCTATTGTTGAGCCTCATTGTAAAAATGTAATTAAAATATCGGAAATTGAAGGTTGGAGTATTCCACTAAGCTCTAAAATTGAGCAAGTGTATGGCGATAATTTTTTATTGCTAGGTGATGCCGCACATTTAGCCGAAGCTACAACTGGAAAAGGAATTGGAATAGCCATGCTAAGTTCCGAAATTGCAGCAGATACAATAGAATTAGCCATTAAAAACAACAATTTCTCTGCAAAAACTTTAAAAAATTATCAAGAAACTTTACAAAAACGCCATTTATCCACATGGAAATTCATAACATTTGCCCAAAAATGTTTTACTTATCCATTAATCATTACCTTATTTATCCGATTTGCAAACGTTTCAATTATAAACAAATACATTCAAAATTACCTTCAAAAAGCCTATCAAAAATATATTTTGAATTAAATTGTGTAATATCAACTACTGATATTTTTCCAAAGACTTTTGTAAAATAGATTTTATTTTGGATTGAATTTCGGGTGGGGAAATTACTTTTACATCGTTGCCGTAGCTTAGGATTTTTTCATATAATTCGAAACCCGGAATTACAAAAATACTTATTTCGAAATGATTGGGATAATAGCTTATTTTTTGTGAAGGATGAATGGCTTGTGTGCTTATATAACCCAACATGGTTAATGGGAATTGCAATACAATTTCGCAAGGTTCGTCCTTGGTTTGTGTAATTCCAAAAGCATTTTTGAAAAAATTATCTGGATTAAAATTGGATTGAAGGGTGAATGTTTGATTTTCGATTTTTAAATCCACAATTCTATCTAAAGCAAAAGTTAAAATTTCGTTTTTATTTTCGTCTAAGGCAATTACATACCAACGATAACGGTGTTCCTTTAATAAATATGGATGAATTGTACGCGCGCTAACTTCCTTGCTGTTAAATTTTTGATATTGTAAAACTATTTTTTGTTGCTGCACAATAGCATTATACAAAGTAGATAAATGTTGATTGCCCGA